>DAOLDN010000275.1:0-5486 GCA_035327385.1 Verrucomicrobiota bacterium
TTTCCTTTTTCGAATGGCCGGCTTCGGCGAACAGGTTGCGATAGTTGCCCGTGGGGTAAGCCCCGTGACCGTCGGCATGGGAACGGGAAGTGTTCATGGTAGTGCAGGAGCAGAGTGCGAGACCGAGGAAACCGCCGGTGACAACGGCGGCAATCCAGCAACGCGACGATGTTTTCGATGCAGATGTTTTCATTGGGGAAGCCAGACACGGAATTCGCCGGAGCAGTGGAGCAGGGCCATCATGTAAAGCATGCCGTCGTAGTAACGGTAGTGGCCGGTCGGAACAGGCGTGTTCCAAAATGCCTCGATGAACAGCCGCGACCGTGGATGTGTAGCGGCGAGGCCTGCCACGGCGTTCATGGCCACCAGTCCGCTGCTGTGGTCGTGGCCGATTTGTGTGCCGTCCAGCTTGAAACGGTTTCCGTAGGTGGCCATTCCCCTGGACTCAAAGAAAGCCTGGAGTCTGTCGCTCAGTTCTCGTTGTCCTGCGTCGCGCGCCCACCACGACCAGTCCATGGACCAGTTCATGGCGGTGCGCCAGGCGTCGAACTGGAAATTGGCGCTGTCAGGTGTCCACGGCGCGGCCCAGGGCGTGCCGTCGAAGTTGGCGTAATCCGGCGACAAACCCGTGACCGGATGCGTTGTGCGATGAAAGAATTGCCGGCTCACGGTCGCGGCGTCGGACCAGAACGCGCGGTCGCTTGGAGGGCCGCAACGCGCCCAGACTTCGTAGAATGCGGGGAGGTGATACGAGGGATCGGTGTGGTTCCAATGCGTCACGTCCGGGGTGAATCGAACCATCTTGTTTGTGACATCGAAAATGGCACCGGCTGTTTTCGTTCCGCCAACCGTCGGGCCTGTGATGACCTTCCGGTGTCTCATGTCTGTGAGCAGCTGGTCGGCCTCGGCGCGGTAATTGTAGATGCCTTTGCCGTCTCCCCAGCGGGCGGACGCGAAATACAGCGCGGTGGCAAAGTATTCCTCGCCGTCGGGCGCGGGCATTTCGTCGTTGGGCACGCCGTTGGTGGACACTGACCACGCAAAGTATCCGCGGGCGGGATGCGTCGGCGAAGTGTGATACGTGAACGTCCGCGCCCAGTTCCAAAGCGCGTCGAACTCGGGCTTTTTGTCCAGTTGCACGGCAATCATCATGCCGTAGGACATGCCTTCGGAGCGCACGTCGTTGCTCGCGATGTCGCGGATCTGCGCCAGCTGGCCATTGGAGTTTGTGCCGGCGGCGAAATAAACGGCTTCGGTTTCTGGATTGCCGTGAAAGAGTTGGCGGAATGCCGCGTCAACACGGGAACGGATTTCGTTCTTAGCATATCCGGCTTCGGCGAACAGATTTCTGTATTTGCCGGTGGCGTATGCGCCCGCGCTGTTTGATTCCGGGGAGGAAGTGTCTGTGTTGCGACACGCGGTGAATAGCAGGGCGGTGCAGGTGAGGAGCAGGGGACAAACCCAGCCCTGACCCGTCCAGGGAGGGGAACTGGCGGCGCGTGAGCGCGACCTGCTGGCGTTGTGCATGTGGGTTTTCAATTTCCCAGTCGCGCACTTTCCGGCGGGCCGAGGTAGCTGGGTTTCACGCCGCCCGTGTTGACGACGATCTTTGTCAGAACGATGCCGGGGTCCACCATCCAGATTTTCAATGTCTGCGGGCCGGGTTGCTGGATCGTGTGTTTGAACTTGATCCGATGACAACTGTTCTTGACGGATTCGGACCAGACCGGGTTGGTGTAATAGCCTTCAAACACAGCGGGGACGATGGTGACTTCCTTCGGCGTTTCATCGCCCACGGAAACGGCGAGACGCAACGGACGGTTCGGCATGAAACTCAACGTCGGTCCGGTGATGAGTTCAATTTCAACCTCGCCGCTGTTGAAGAGGTACATCTGGTATTCGAGGCTGGGAGAATCCTTGCCCGGCGTGGCGAGTACTTCCGGAGGACCATCGGAGCGCAAGCCGGAGAGCGTGCGTCCGTAGTCCGGAATGAGAATCCAGCGATTCGCGCCCGCGTCGGTCTTCCGTGTGAAATGTCCCGCTTCCATCGAAACAAAGCCGTCAGCCTCGACAAATCCAGTGAAAGAGCCGGGCTTGGGTTCGGACGGATTAAAGGCCGCGACTGCGACGACGAGGTTGGTGTCCGCCCCTGAAACATTGATCTCGCCACTGCTGTTGCCGCCTGGCGCTTTGCTCCAGTCCACGCTCACTTCGATGCGCCGGTCTTTTTCCACTTTGCCGCCGGTTTCGCTCAATCGGATCCACGGCGCGCTGGGTTTGGCTGAAAAGGTGAACGGCGTTTTGCCCTGGTTGAAGACATCAATGTAGCGGGACGCCTGGCCGAATTTGTCGAAAGCGAGCTTGCCGCCGGTCATCTCCGTCGAGCCTTCAACGGCCACGCCCATCGCCGCCGCTTCCGGCACTTCGATCTCCGTGAGTTTGATGGCGTTCAAGCTATTGGAGCGCGGCGGATTCCAGCTCGTGTAACCGATGTAGGTCTGGTCCATGAAATGATTCCATTTGCCGCCCGAGAAAACGCGGTTGTAGTGGTGCAGCAGGTTGGTTTGGAGTTGGAACAGAGAGCGGGTCTGCTCGGCCCAATCGTTCGCGCTGGCGCGACGTTGCTGCGCGTAGAGGGCATTTTTGGCGGCGGCCAGATACATCGCGTTCAACTCCGCGCAGGCCTTGGTGGGAAACAAGACCATGGTGTAGTAGGCGTCCCGATACCTTGGCGGGAGTTGCGCGTTGATTTTTTCCGCGCGTGCGGCAAGCGCCCGATAATCGGCGACATAATCCTCGAACTCGCGATAGTTCAGCAGGCTGTAACTGCGCGGTTCCAACAACTCGGGTTTGCGACGGCCGTTGTATTTTGAGTAGGTGGTGATGATGTCCGCGATTTCAGCGGCGTGTTCCGAGCCGAACTCGCGTTCGGCCCAGAGGCGGGTGTATTCGTCGAGATTTTCATGCGTCCAGCGCGAGGTGTCCCAGGCGAATCGCGTAAAGAATTCCATCGCGAATTCTCCACTCTTGTTAAAGTGCCCGATGTTGACGATCCAGATGCGGTCAGCGCCGTATTGTTTGGCGAGCGACATCTGCTCCCACACTTTCTGGATTGGACTGGTGTTGATCCATTGATAACTGCGCGGGCCTCCGTGGTAATCGAAGTGGTAATACACGCCCGCGCCGCCGCTGCGGTTGCGTTCGGCAGCAGTGGGCAATCGGCGGACGTTGCCCCAGTTGTCCTCGGCCCAGAGCAGCGTGATGTCGTCCGGCACGCGCAATCCGTCTTCGTAATACGCCATGACCTCCTTGTAGAGACACCACATCTGGGGAATCTGCGTGAGATCGGGATTCATCTCCTCGGCGAGAATCTTGCGCTGAACTCCGATGATCTCTTCGGTCATTTCCTTGCCGACAGGCTCGCCGCTGTCATTCTCCGCACGCAGGCCCATGGTGATGATGCTTTCGAAGTCCTTGTTGCGACGGATGCCTTCGCGCCAGAATTGTTGCAGCGCCGGCCGTTGCTCCGTCTTGTTGTAATCCCATAAACCATACTGGCGGCGCGGTCCGCGATCCCATTCCTGTTGGGCGCGGAGCATCGGCTCCTGGTGCGACGTGCCCATGACGATGCCGTATTCGTCCGCCAGGCGGGGATTCTCGGGGTCGTCCTCGTTGAAGGCGTTGCTCCACATGGCGGGCCAGAGGTAATTGGCGCGGACGCGGAGCATCAACTCGAACATGTTCGTGTAGAAACCGCGACCGTAATTGGCGGTGCCGGAACGGCCGGGAACGTTGCCGTAGGTTGCGCGCACCCATTCGGTCAACGCGGGCGCTTCGTCGTTGATGAAAAAGCCGCGATATTTCACCGAAGGCGGTCCCTGAACGAACCGCCCGGCTTTGACATAAAGCTGGTCGTGCTGCTTGGGGGGCGAATCTGCCCAGAAATACCACGGCGAAACACCAATCTGTTCGGATACTTCATAAACGCCGTAGATCGTGCCGCGTTTGTCGCTGCCGGCGATCACCAGCGCACTGTCCACACCGGAGAACGGTTTCGGCACGACTTGAATCAAGAACGATTCCCATTTTCCGGCGACGTCGCTCACGTCAATTTTCTTTTCGCGCACCAACCGGTCAATCATGGCACTGCGGCCGATGGTGCCGATTAAGATGGCTTGTCTGCCCAGTTCGGACGGGTTCCGCGTCAGCGTGGCGTTCGCGCCGGAGACCCGATGGATGTCGGCTTTAAGGTCGCCGGCGACGCGCACGACGCCGGGCCAGTCGTTTGAATCCACAAAGATCACGGGCGCTTTTCCGTTGGCGAAAAGTTCGAAGCTGCCGGTGTCGCTCTTTGGGCTGACGAAATTGGTGACGGTCAGCGCCAACGCGTGATGGGCGAGGCAGGCGGTGAAAACGATGGGAAGTGCAGATTTTAGCATATTGGTTGTTTGACGGCGCGTCCACTCGCGCGGAGGTCAAGGTTTTGCGGGTTGATAATCAAACCAGTCAAAGTCCGCCGGCACGGTACTGCGCCGGCCATTGCCCGTGGTGTAGAGACCGATGTACACACCGGTAAAATTGAAGCCGGCGTTCCGCTGCGTATTCATTTGCTCGGTGGACAGGTCGCGTGTCCACGCCCTGCCAAGGCTGATTTCTGCGCCGCCGTCGGGCTGATAAAAGAATTCGTACGCCAACGGTTCGGCTTTCACCGACAGGATCAGATCGCCATCAGGAACATCGGCATACGTCATCGGTTCGATTGTCTTTCCATCCAGGACCTGGCGGAAGAAAACTTTCCGAACGCCGTCGCGAAGGGTTATTCCAATCTCAAAATGGTTGTTGTCGTTGCCCCGTAGCGCGAGGCCCGCTTCCTCGTTCGTCTCCCTCGGGTTGAAGGACAGTCTGGTGGCGGCGCGACAATGCAACGCGGTCTGACGGCGTCCGATGAACGTCGGCGAGTCCACGTCATTGAGAGTGATGGCCGAGCCGTGCAATCGCAGCGTCCCGCGTTTGGCGGTCAGCGAATAATCCGATTCCACCGGGTTGCGAAGGTAATTCCAGCACAGGCGCAGGGCAGGGGAATCGAATTCGTCGCGTTCAGCCTCCTGCGGCCACGGGCTGGGTTTGAGTTTTGGCGCTGGCAACACGGCTGGGATGGGCTGTCCGCCGTTGATGACCGGCCAGCCGTCCTGCCAGGTGACGGGAGCGAGAAACGTCTCGCGTCCGAGATGATGATAACGACCGCCCTGCGGACGGAAGCCGAGGAACGTGACCCACCAACCGTCCGGCGTCTCGACAAGGTCGCCGTGTCCGAGGGCCTGGAATGGATTGTCGGGCAGATGACGATGCGTGAGGATCGGATTCTTGGGATTTGGCTCGAACGGTCCCCAAGGCGAATCGCTGCGGGCGACGGTGATCATGTGATCGTAGCTGGTGCCGCCTTCGGAAATCATCAAGTAGTATTTGCCGTTGACCTTGTAGAGATG
>DAOLDN010000276.1:0-5472 GCA_035327385.1 Verrucomicrobiota bacterium
CCAAATGCGGGCTTGAGCTACGAACTGGACTCCATCGCCGCGGTGGTCATCGGGGGCACATCGCTCAACGGCGGACGCGGCTCGATCATGGGCACGGTGCTGGGCTGTTTGATCATCGGCGTGTTGAACAACGGCTTGGTGTTGTTGGAAGTCTCACCTTTCTGGCAGCAGGTCATCAAAGGGTTGGTCATTCTCGTGGCAGTGGCGGTGGACAAGGTGGGGGAAAAGAGCAGTTGAACGATCTGCGAAGCAGGTGGACTGGCTCTGGCGTTGCCAGCAGCCGGCGGCTTTGATGCCGGCAGACGGATGCCGTGGTGCGGTTATGTCCAGGGCGAGCTTAGGATACAGGAACAATTGCTCTTACAACGGGGAGTATCGCCAGCCCGAACCTTCTAGGTTTTTCCCTAAATGCCCACGCCAACCACCCGAGTGCGAACGCTTGACCCCGTTTGCCGCCGCGAGCGCTCCGAAAATGGGCGACCTGCGCAACGGCTTGATGTCATCAGAAGCATGACCATTCTGACAACTGGTCGCCAAAGGGCAGGTCATTCTCTCCCAGATGGCCGCGGACAGGATGGGAGAGCAACCAACTGAACAACCTTCATGGTCAGTTTTGATCCATCTCGACCGGAATTTGCGCCATACGGGTTCACCTGTGAGTTATGGACGCCCGAACCGATGAAGCGGGCGGACCGGCACAACGAGATTGAATTGAACCTCCTGAAGCAGGGTTCGCTCACGTATCTTCTCGGTGGCAACAAGGTGACGATTCCTGCGGGACGGCTGGCGGTCTTCTGGGCGGCCATCCCGCACCAAATCATCTCGTCATCGGGCAAGGCTGAGTATTATGTGGCGACGATTCCTCTGGCGTGGTTCATGCAATGCCAGTTCCCCGCGCACTTCGTGGACGCCATCCTGCATGCGCGCGTCGTCCTTGATCCCCAGCCGCAGCCCGGGGACGGCGACCTGGAGATGTTTGAGCGTTGGGTGCATGACCTCGAGACTCCCAGCTCGCAGAAGCGGCGGATCGCATTTCTGGAGATAGAGTCGCGATTACTTCGATTTGCTGAGGTAGTTCCGCAAGACATCGCCGAACGGAACGTTCACAAGACCGGACAAATGATGATTGAAACTGGTGGACTGAAACATGTGGAGCAGATGGCACTCTTCATCGCGCAGCACTATCAGGAGAAGCTTTCGATCGAACAAATCAGCAAAGCCGCCGGGTTGCATCCCAATTATGCGATGGCAGTGTTCAAGAAAGCTTTGGGCATCACACTGCTTGACTGCTTGACACAACACCGCGTTTCGCATGCGCAACGGCTGCTGGCGACTACGAACGACAAGATCATTGATGTAGCCTTGTGTTCCGGTTTTTCCTCCTTGAGCAGGTTTCATGACGCTTTCAGACGATGGGGTGGGTGCTCTCCCAAGGAATACAGAAAAAAACACCGCGTTGGCGGAGAATGAGTTCGTGAACTGATTTCTGGACTCCGGCTTTGAACGCGGCGCAATTCGCATTGTCGGGCGCGCTCAAGCCGGGCAAAATCCTTGGTGGAAAGTAGACTCATGCCCCAAGAAATGCGTAGTCGTCTTGTCATTTTCGCGTTGGTCGTGCTGACGTCGCTGATCGGCGAGGTTCGAGGACAAGCATCGAGAACCTTCGTGCTCGAAGGCGTGGTGACGCTGGCAGATTCCCGGCGTGGGTTGCTGGTAATTCAGAACGGCGATCAAGCGCAGGCAATCAAACTTGACAGGAGCATGCCGCCTGTCCAGGTCGGCGAGCGAATCAAGATTCAGGGACGAGTTAATCCCCATTTTGGCGTATTTCCCA
The DNA here is from genome assembly GCA_035327385.1 of Verrucomicrobiota bacterium. Classification (GTDB taxonomy): domain Bacteria; phylum Verrucomicrobiota; class Verrucomicrobiia; order Limisphaerales; family JADLHS01; genus DAOLDN01. The sequence continues at coordinate 1,835 of DAOLDN010000276.1, forward strand.
ATTATCCAGAGCGTCCATCGGGATTCAAAGTTTTGCCCGCGTTCGAGACCGCGTCCGATTGGAACAATCACTTCCTGGCACGCCTTCGCGGCTACCTCCGCGTGCCGGTTGATGGAAACTACACCTTCTGGGTGATGGCGGATGACGAGGGGGAACTGTTGCTCGGCTCCAACAGCGACCCCGACACGGCGCGCCTTATCGCTTACGCGCCCCGGGCTACATGGCCGCCGGTGTGGGATCTCGATCCGGGACAGAAGTCAAAACCGATTCCACTGAAAGCAGGCGAGCGTTACTACATCGAGGCCCGGCAACGCGAATGGCGCGGGCACGATCGCCTGGTGGTGGCGTGGGAGAGCGCAACTTTTGAACGGAAAGTCATCGCCGCAGAATTCCTGTCGCCATGGCGGGTGGGGGATGGTGCGACGAACGGGGTTCTTTATGAGTATTGGACCAATTGCTTCATCACGCGACTGGCCGCGTTGTCGCCGGAATCGCAGGATGCGTCAATTATTGAGGTAAGTGGAGCGCGCGTCGAGTCACTCGGGCACGGACAATTGCCTGTCGCGCGGCGCGTGGCGACGGGTGGTGTGCGGTCGGACGTGCCGAATTTTGCGCGGGTGGAAATCGAGGGGACGGTACGTTTTGCCGGAGCTGATGATGGAGTTTTGAACCTTGAGGTGAAGCAATCGAATGCCCGCAATGCGGCTGAGAATGCAGACATGCAAATCCATGTTCTAAATTGGGGCAACCGTCCTGTCACCCACCTGCTAAATCGCAAGGTGCAGGCACGCGGAGTTTACGAGCGGGCGGTGGACTTCCAAGGGCAACCGGCGGGAGGTACACTGTGGCTTCAGGATGACCGTCAGCTTGTGCTGATGGAGTTCGCGGAGAGTGATTCTCGTGAGTTGGAAACGCTGCCGATGTTTGAGCTAACGCCGGCCAACTTGAATCTGGCCTGGGGGCGCAAGGTGCTTGTGCATGGAACAGTGTTGAGCAGCGACGAGGCGACCGGCAAGGTGGTGCTGCGGGGCGACGACAGTTTCTACGCGTACAGTTCAAGTGACGGAAAGACGTGGACTCCATTCGGCACGCCCGTGCCGGTGACGATGAATGATTCGATTCTGGCCGGGCTTGCAGCGTCTTCGATGACAGCAAGGCGGGCGACGGAGGCCAGGTTTAGTCAGGTTAACCTGGACATGAGCCGGAGCACTAACATGGGGTTCGGCAGCAATCAAGTCAGGGGGAGCGTGACTTTCAGCAATGGCGCTGTAAGCCTCTGGCCCACCGGCGGCAATGACTGGACAAGGATAGACGAGGGCATGTTCGTCTGTCAGCCGCTGGAGGACGAGGGAGAAATCGTTGCGCGCATCGTTTCGTTTAACACCACGCGGATCTCGGACAAGGCGGGTTTGATGATGCGTGAATCGTCGGAAGCGGACGCGCCTTATGTGGCGCTGGTGATGACTCACGACACGCGGCTCGATTTGTTGTATCGCCAATCGCGCGGAAGTGTTGCCAAGGCCGTGCAGCGCGACGTGCGAACAGTGCCCGGCTGGCTGAGACTGGTTCGGCGGCGACATTTGCTCGCCGCCCAACTGATGGACGGAGAGGTGCTCCGCGTGCGCCAGCCAGTTGAACTTGTCGGGCTGTTGAATTGGACGAATGGCGAACCGATTTTGGTCGAAGCCTATGCTCGCCCGGCAGAACGATCCGTTCAGCTAGCTCCGGCAGATGGGATGCCACGGGAGACGCAAATTGCCGATCTGCCTTCCACTGCTGCGCAAAGTGAACAGTATTTGAATCAGGACTATTTGGTTCGTGGCGTCGTGACGTTCAAGGGGCGCGCCTTCGGCCGGGAATTGTTGTTCCTTCAGGACGAATCCGGGGCGGTGTTGCTCCGTGCTTCACAGGCTGTTTCCCAATCGGAGCGTATCGAGCCTGGCCGCCTGTTGGAAGTGAGGGGCGGAGTGTTGTTCACTCCCGGCGTCCCGCCCTTTCGAATCAACGCTGCCACGGTGCTGGGCAATGCAGTGATGCCGCGTCCGTTGACCTTTCCGGACCGGTCTGAATCAAAGGATGCCGACAGCCGTTGGGTTGAAGCGGAAGGCATCGTCAGATCCGTGACGAACAATGTCATGAGCGTGATGGAGCGCAACGGTCCGCTGCTGGTGTGGGTCGCCGATTCCGGCACGCCGGATTCTTTGGCGCGGTATGTGGACTGTCTCGTGACCATGCGCGGTGTTTTCTCGCTGCAGGCTGCGCCCGAGCCGGCTCTGCTCGTGCCATCGCCGCGCTTCATCGAAGTGAAGGAATCTGCTCCGGGCGACCCTTTCGTTATTCCCTCGTTTGCTATCAACAAGGTTGGTGCGCCGGGCTTGAATGCGAATCTGTTGCACCGGATAAAGATCACCGGTGTGGTTACCTATCGCGACGAAGGCATGCTTGTCGTGCAAGACCAGACGGGGGGAGCACGGGTGTTTGGGGGTGGCATGGGAGGGGTTGGCGTGGGTGACCGGGTGGAGGTGGCCGGCTTTCCCGGTCTGGAGGGAACGGCTGTGACATTGCGCGAGTCGGTAGTTCGCAAGATCGGTGAAGCACCTTCGCCTGAACCCATCAAGATGATGATGGAAGGCCTGCTGGATGGGCGGTTAAACTCCTGGCTGGTACGCATGGAAGGGATTGTGCTGGACCAGAAGACGCGCCAGGGCCGGCAATTGCTGGAACTCCAGAGTGGGCAGCGCGTGTTTGAAGCCGTGCTGGATGAAGCCGTGGGACATCTGAAATCGCCGCCCATTGGAAGCCGCGTGCAGGTCACAGGCGTAACCCAGTTACAGACTGCCAGTCATTCGCCAGTCACCGCGTCGGGGCGCGATGTCCCGATCATTGCGACGATGGACGTGCTGATGCGCACTCCGGCTGATCTGGTGTTGCTGGAGCGCCCGCCGTGGTGGACGTGGCGGCACACAGCCACGGTCGGCGTGGTGCTCGTGGCAGTTTTGATTGCTGCGGTTGGGTGGATTCGTTCCCTGCGTCGGCGCGTCGCGCAACGCACCAGCGAACTTCAAGTGGCGATGAGCCGGCTGCGCAAGGAGACCGAACTCTCCGCGACGCTGGCGGAGCGCGAGCGACTGGCTGCCGAAATTCACGATACGCTTGAGCAGGGCTTGAGTGGCATCATGATGCAATTGGATGGCGCGGACACAAGACTTGCCAACGACAATTCCGGCGCGAGGCAGAATGTTGAAATGGCCCGGCGCATGGTGCAGTTCAGCCGCGCCGAGGTGCGGCACAGCCTTTGGAATCTGGAATCCCAGTTGTTGAAGGACGGCGACCTGGGCGCGGCGATCAAGGAGATTGCGCGACAGATGAGCACCGGCAGTTCCACAACCGTCAGTGTGGATGTCTCGGACGAGAGGTTTGCTCTGCCGCCCGCCATCGAGCATCATTTGTTGCGCTGCACCCAGGAAGCGATCAGCAACGCGTTGAAACATTCCGGAGCGAAGAACCTCCGGGTGAAACTGAGTTACAAAGCCGACAAAGTGGAGTTGGAGATTGCGGATGATGGAGGCGGGGTTGATCCACGGCAGGTCCTGGCCGGACCGGGGGGGCCTCTCGGTTTGCGCCATCTGCGCAGCCGC
>DAOLDN010000277.1:0-5439 GCA_035327385.1 Verrucomicrobiota bacterium
AGGAGGAACAGTATCAGGCCTACCGGAAAGCCGCAGCCGTTCTCAAACCGCGCCCCGTCGTCATCCGCACCGTGGACATCGGAGGCGACAAATTGCTGTCGCATCTCCAGCTTCCCGCGGAAATGAATCCATTCCTCGGGTGGCGTGCCATCCGCTTCTGCCTCCAGCAGCCCGCCATCTTCCGCGCCCAACTGCGGGCCATCCTCCGCGCCAGCGTCGAGGGCAACGTGAAGATGATGTATCCCATGGTGTCCGGCCTCGACGAACTGACACAGGCCAACGCGATGTTCAACCAGTGCAAGGAGGAGTTGCGCAACGAAAACATCCCTTTCGACGACCGCATGGAAGTCGGCGTGATGATTGAAACTCCCTCTGCCGCCATGATCGCCGGCTCACTGGCGTCGCGGGTGCAGTTCTTCAGCCTGGGCACCAACGACCTCATCCAATACTCACTGGCCGTGGACCGCATGAACGAAAAGGTCGCGCACCTTTACGAACCCACGCACCCGGCCATTGTCCGCCTCATCACCAACACCGTCGAGGCCGCCCACGCGCAGAAGGTCTGGGTCAGCGTGTGCGGCGAGATGGCGGGCGACCCCGTTCTCGTGCCGCTGCTCATCGGCCTGGGCGTGGACGAACTGAGCGCCGCACCGGGCGTCGTGCCCGAACTGAAATTTTTGATCCGTCGCCTCAAGAATTCGGAATGTGTGCGGCTCGCGGCCTTTGCGCTGGCGAGCGAATCACCCTCGGAAATCCTGGCCCGTTGCCAGGAACTCGTCGAAAAATCAGCTCCAAGCCTCTTTGAAGCCCGATTGCAGAAACCACAAACATGAAAGTCATCATCCTGGCCGCCGGTTACGCCACGCGGCTCTATCCACTCACTCTCACAACGCCCAAACCCCTCCTTCCCGTCGCGGGCAAACCGATGATAGACCATGTCCTCGACAACCTTGCTGCCGTTGAGGGCATTGACCGCGTCATCGTCGTTACCAACGCCAAGTTCGCCTCCCACTTCCAGCAATGGGCCGACGATTACCGCGCGAAAAAAGCCAGGCTCAACTTCACCATCGTCAATGACGGCTCGACCGACGACACCAACAAACTCGGCGCCATCGGCGACATCCATCACGTGTTGGACAAGGAAAAGGTGGACGACGACATCATTGTGGTGGCCGGCGACAATCTTTTCAGCGAAAAGCTGGCCGCGTTCGGCAAGATTTGCCGCGAGAAAAACGCCCCCGTTCTGGCGCTCTACGACGTGGGCGACCTGGAGCAGATCAAAAAATACAATTCCATCTCCGTGGACGCCGGTGGACGGATCACCTTCTTCGAGGAAAAGCCAAAAAATCCCACCAGCACGCTGACAGGCATCGCGCTTTACTATTATCCGAGGCAAACACTGCCGCTCATCCGCCAATACATCGCCGAGGGCAACAACCCGGACCAGCCGGGCCGCCTCGTGCAATGGCTCTATCCCCGAACCCCGGTCTATACGTGGCGTGTCCCCGGCATCTGGTTCGATATTGGCTCCAAGGAAACCCTGGAAGAAGCGAACAAAATTTTCGCCGGACGGTCCTGACCTGTCCGTCGTTTCCAGCCAATAGCAGTGAAGCATGAAGGCCGCCCGTTCGGGCGGCCTTCATTGTTGAACGTCTCCTGACGCGATTGTCTTACTTGGCCGGTGCCGTGGAATTCATCTCATCCGTCAAGGCACGGAACGGATCTTCCTGGGGTTTCAACGATTCCACCAGAATTTCCACGTCGGCGGACTTGCGCAGGTTCTCCATGTAAGTCGGCAGCTTTTTGACCATCGCCTGCTGCTTGAGCATGTTTTTGAGGTCGTCCTCGACCTTTTCAAACGTGAGTTTGTTGGCGGGCAGTTTTTCCTGCAACTTGATGATGTGATAGCCGTAGGCCGTGGTGACGATGTCGCTGATCTGGCCGGGCGACATCGCAAACGCGGCGGCTTCGAACTCCGGCACCATCTGGCCGCGCGGGAACGTGTACTCGCCTCCACGGTCCTTCGAACCGGTGTCTTCAGAGTACTTTTCGGCAAGCTGCGCAAAGTCCGCGCCGGCGCGGGCCTGTTTGAGAATGTCCTCCAGTTCCTTCTTCTTGACCGCCTTCTGTTCGGCGCTGAGTTCCTGGCGTGTGGCCGGATTGATCGTCATCAGCAGGATGTGGCTGGCCTTGACGCGCTCCGGCTCTTCGAACTGGGACGGATGCTCGTCGTAATACTTTTTGGCTTCCTCCTCCGTGATCACCACGTCCAGGTCGTTTTCGGCGACCACTTCTGCCGTGGCCTCCTCGGTCAGTTTTGCGAGCAATTCGCTGCGCTCCATGCCCATGGCCTTCAACTGGGTGTTGAGTTGGGTCTCCGAACCCGCGCGTTGCAACAGCAGGTCCATGCGTTTCTCGGCGCGTTCCTTGCCCTCGGTCTTCTGGGCGTCGGTGGCCTTCTTGTCGAGCAACTGCACCTGGATGAGCCGTTGCAACACCTGCTGCTCGATCATCTTGAGTTGTTCGGCTGGAATCGCCTGACCGCGCGCCGCGGCGGACGACTTGATGTTGACCATCGCGCCGTCAAGGTCGCTGCGCTTGATCTCGATGTCTTTGCCCTTGGCAATCACGGGGTCGCCGAACAGTTCCTGCATTGTAGCGCCGGACTTGGGCGCGGAGTTGGTGTCCGTGGCGGCCACGGACGGTGAATTGCAGGCGGCCACCAAGGTGGCAACTGCAATCAAAAGTGTTCTGGATTTGATGGTCATGTTTTTTGTTTGTTGAGTTCTACAGTTGGACAACTTTGACGTTGGTGATGTCGGGATCGCTCTCCATCTCCTTCAGCACGTCCTGCGGCGGCGCGCTGTCGAGATTCAATACGGTCAACGCGTGGCCGCCGGCTTCGTCGCGGCTCAGGCTCATGCTGGCGATGTTGACCTTGTGCCGGCCCAGCAGCGAGCCGAGATAACCGACGATGCCCGGTCGGTCCTTATTCGTCAGCAGCAACAACGTGCCGTTGATGGGGATCTCCACCGGGGTGCTGAACAGGCGCACGATGCGGGGATTGTTCGGCGAACCGAAGAATGTGCCGCCCGCTGAAATCACCTTTTCCGCGCCATTAAACGCCTGCACGTGAAGCCATTCGTTGAAGGTGACGGGCTCGTTCGAGCGTTTTTCCTCCACCGTGATGCCCAGCGTGGAAGCGATGCTGCGAACGTTGATGTTGTTCAAATCCTTGACCGCCGCGCGCGACAGGAATCCCTGCAACACCGAGCGGGTGATGGGGTCAATGTTCGGCAGTTCCCTCGCCTTGCCGCCGTAGGTGATGTGCAGCTTGTCCACGGACGAGGGCGACAGTTGCGCCAGCAGTTTGCCGATTTTCTCGCCGAGTGTCAGATACGGTTTGACCTCCTCGTAGGTCTTGGCGTCGAGGAACGGAAGGTTGACCGCGTTGCGGACTTCGCCGGTGAGAAGGTACGAAGTGATGACTTCGGCCACCTCGATGCCGCATTTCTCCTGCGCCTCAGCCGTGCTGGCGCCGAGGTGCGGTGTGAGCGTGATGCCGGGATGTTTGCGGAACGGATGGTCGGCCGGCAGCGGTTCGGTGACGAACACGTCCAGTCCCGCCGCGGCCACCTTGCCGGAATCCAGCGCGGCGATGAGGTCGGCGTCCACGATGATTTCGCCGCGCGCGCAGTTCACGATGCGCACTCCGGGTTTCATCTTTGCAAACGCCGCCGCGTTGAGCATGCCGCGCGTGGCATCGGTGACGGGCATGTGGACGGTGATGAAATCCGCCGCCTGATAAACATCGTCGAGGTCTGTGGCGAGCGTGATGCCCAGCGCCCGGGCGCGGGCTTCGGTCAGGAACGGATCGTAGCCGACGACTCTCATTCCGAAGGCCAGGGCGCGTTTGGCGACTTCCGTCCCGATGCGGCCCATGCCGAGAACGCCGAGGGTTTTGTCCGCGAGTTCGACGCCTTGAAACTGTTTGCGGTCCCATTTGCCCTCAACCATCGTCGAGTGCGCCTACGGCACCTTGCGGGCGAGGGCCAGCAGCATGGCGAAGGAAAGCTCGGCGGTGGTCACCGTGTTGCCGCCGGGTGTGTTCATCACCACAACACCGCGCTGCGTGGCGGCTTCCACGTCCACGTTGTCCACACCGACGCCGGCGCGGCCCACAACGCGCAGTTTGGGAGCGGCCTCGATGATTTTGCGCGTCACTTTCGTCTCGGACCTCACGACCATGGCCGTCACGTCAGCCACCACGGGCAGGAGTTCGGCTTCGGACAGGCGTTTGGGCAGAACGACGACCTGAAATTCAGAACGTTGTTGAAGTAGTGCAATTCCCTTTGGCGACACCGGGTCGCAAACCAAGATTTTCATAAAACAGGCGGGCAGTGTATGTGCCGGAGGCAGGCAGGTCAAATCCTCAAGAGCCGCCAAAAACAGTCAAAAAAACGTCACTTCGAGCCTTGTCGGGGACATTCTCAAAGAGCCGGGACACACCTCCCACCAAATCGTTGCCAATGCCCGCCTTGCGTGCCTACCATTCCAGCATGAATCGTCTGCTCGCAATTCTGCTCGTGCTCACCAGTCTTGTGGCGTTTGTCGCGTCCGCCCAGTCGCCGGACGAACAGTACCTGCGCATTTATGGGCTGATCCAGGCGGGCGACCAGTTGAATCAATCCGGCGAACGCACCGGGGCGCTCAAGTCTTATCTCGAAGCGCAGTCGCACCTGCAACGTCTGCAAAAGGTGTTCCCCGACTGGAGTCCCAAGGTGGTCAATTTCCGTCTCGATTATCTGGACGAGAAGATCACCGCTCTCTCCGCAAATGCCGCTCCGTCACCCTCATCCAGACTGGAAGCGTCAGCCGCGTTTGGAGCGCCTCCACCCACCCTTTCCGAAGCCGACCAGCAACTCTCTGTGTTGGAGGACGAGGTCAGGCAATTGCAGGCTGAAAAAATCGTCCTGGAAGCAAAGCTGAAAGAGGCATTTGCCACTCAACCGGCGACCATTGACCCGCGTGAACTCGCCCGGGCCGAGGAAAGAGTCCAGTCGTTGACGAAGGAAAACGAACTGCTCAAGGTCGCTTTAAGCACCCAGCAGGCCGTCGCAGACCCGGCTGCAACGGAAAAATCACTGGCCGAGGCCAGGCAATCGCTGTCGGAGTCGCGACTCCAACTCGCCCAGCAGATGGAGCGGGCGAATGCGCTGGCACTTGAAAAGGAGGCGTTGGACAGGAAACTCGCGGCCCTGGCGGAGGACGGCAGTGCCGCACAGTTGCGAAAGGCAAACCGGCAGTTGGATGACGCCAATGCGAGAATCGCCGAGCAGACGGAACGGGTGAACGCGCTGGCGTCGGAGAAAAGTTCCCTTCAGGCCCGTGTGGATACGCTCGCCTCCGCCGCTTCCGCAGCCGAAGCGTTGCGCGCCG
>DAOLDN010000278.1:0-5363 GCA_035327385.1 Verrucomicrobiota bacterium
GTTGCAGCGTCGCGCGTCACCACCGGCAATCATCCGTTGTATCCCAAACTGGAAAAGCATCTGGTTGCGTTCTTCGGTGCGGAATCGGCGTTGTTGCTTGCCAATGGCTACGTCACCAGCATGGCCGTGACGCAGGCGCTCGCGGGACAGTTCTCGCACGTATTGATTGATGAGCGCGCTCATTCGGCGCTGAAGGATGCGGCTCAGTATCTGAATTGCCCGGTGCTGCAATTCAAACACAGAACGATTGATGCTCTCGCTTTGACCCTGAACCGCTGCGGTCGCGATACGCGGCCAATCGTTCTCACAGACGGCATGTTCGCGCACGATGGCTCGGTCGCACCACTGGCTGCGTATCTGAGTCTCCTGCCGCGCGACGGTTTGTTATTGGTGGACGACGCACACGGCGCCGGAACGCTTGGCAAAACCGGCAAAGGGACGTTGGAACTGGAAAACGTGTCGCGCGACCGGGTGGTGCAATGCGTGACGTTGAGCAAGGCATTTGGCGTTTACGGTGGCGCTGTGCTTTGCCGAAAATCGTTGCGAAACCGCATCATCGCGCGCAGCCCCGTTTTCATCGGCAGCACTCCCCTGCCCTTGCCACTGGCGCATGCGGCTGGAGTAGCGCTACGCGTGCTGAGATCCGACCGCAGCATCCGACTACGCCTCAACGAAAACGCCCGGCGAGTGAAGGCTGCATTACGCGCCACGCGATTTGATCCGCCCGAAACACCAGGCCCGGTCGTTTCCATTCAACTTTCGAGCAGGGCACGCATCGCCCGGCTCAAGCGCGCCCTGCTGGCGGCCGACATTCTGCCGCCGTTCATTCATTATCCCGGGAGTCCGGCGGGTGGACATTTTCGATTTGTCATCTCCAGCGAACACACGCGCCCGCAACTGGATGATTTGATTCGAGTGCTGGTCGCGTTTGACGCCGGCTGAATCGGAAATCTTTCGGGCGATTTTCATGGACTGCCCTCCACGCTGGCGGCAGGTTGGCGGCATGAAGCTCCTGTTCGTCGCAGACTTGCATTATGCGTTGAAGCAGTTCGACTGGTTGATGGCCAGCGCGTCGGACTTCGACGCCGTCATCATCGGCGGCGATCTTCTGGACCTCGGCTCGGCACTGGACCTGGATGTGCAGATCGTGGTGATCGAAAAATACCTGGACAAGCTGCGCCAAAAGACGCGGCTGCTGGTCAGTTCGGGCAATCACGACGGCGATGGACGTTCGCCCGCAAACGAGTCGGTCTGCGCGTGGTTGCAAGCCGTTCGCGGCGACCAGTTGTTCGTGGACGGCGACAGCGTGGAGATCGGCGACACACTCATCACCATCTGTCCCTGGTGGGACGGCCCTGTATCGCGCGCCGAACTGGAACAGCAGTTGGTCCGGGAATCTTCGCGCGTGAAATCACGATGGATCTGGATTCACCATTCGCCGCCGGACAAATCACCCGTGAGCTGGGCTGGAAAGAAGTTTGGCGGCGACGAATTTCTTGTGGAATGGATCCAACGCTGGCAGCCGGAACTGGTTCTCTCCGGACACATTCACAACGCTCCGTTCATCGCCAACGGTTCATGGATTGACCGGCTTGGCAAAACGTGGGTCTTCAATCCCGGAAAACAGATCGGGCCGTGTCCGACCTTTCTCGTGTTCGATCTCGACAAGATGTCCGTGGAATGGGTTTCGATGGAAGGCCAGGTGATGCAGCAGCTCAATATCCCAATCGGCGCTGAAATCACCTCGGCTGGCGGCGCGGACGGTGCATGAGCGTTTCCAGGACCTGGTCCACCATGCCGATGTGATCGTGTCCCTCGTATTGCTGCTTCACGTCCACGAGATATTTGTTCAACGAATCCAGCCTGTGGGCGAGCAACGTGGCGACGTGGAAACTGGCGTCAGGTGAAGCCGCGAAAAAGTCACGCGGATTTTCCACCACCGCGAAACGGCTGGGCTTGAGCGCACGAACGGTTGCGGTGTGCGGACTGTTCAGCAACACGGACATTTCGCCGAAGACGACGCCCGGCTCGGTGGCTTTGGCGACGCGGACATCTTCGCGCAGGATTTCGACCTCGCCTTCGATCAACACCAGCAACGGGCCGCTGGGAGTCCCCTGCTCCATCACAGTTTCGCCCGGGGCGAAAGTTCGTGTCTTGTGACCCGAAACCAGTTCAAGCATGGAAGCCATGGCGGGCCAATGCTCGGGCATTTGCTGGCGTTGAGCAAACTGAAAATCTCCGCCGCTGGACCGGGATATTCCGAGGATCGTCCATTGACGGCGCTCAGCGTAGCGGGGCAAGCTTTGTTGCCAATCACAATCCAGAAACCAATATGAATTTGCGTCAATTCACCCTTCTCTGCCTCGCGTCGTTTGTTCTATCCAGTCCGCAGCGCGGTCATGCACAGCCTTCCGGCGGACCCTATGGACCCGTCCAGCAGACTTATACAGTTCCTACGGACGCCAAGCGTGTTCACTACGTGTCGCCGGATGGAAAAGCCGACGCCACCGGCACGACACTCGATCAACCGACCACATTGGAGTCCGCCATCGCGCGCGTTGTCACCGGCGACGCCATCATTCTGCGTGGAGGCACGTATCGCATGGGCGGACTGAAATTGAATCAGGGCATCACCATGCAGCCTTATGCGGATGAAAGGCCCGTGCTCAAAGGCACGCGGGTCGCTGACAAGTGGGAGTCATTGCGCGGAGGCGTGTGGCGCACTTCCTGGAAAACGTTGTTCCCCGAAAAGCCCGCCGACTGGTGGCAGCGCAATCGCGAAGGCATGCGGACGCCGTTGCATCGTTTCAACAACGACATGGTTTTCGTGGACGGTCGCATGTTGCAATCGGCTGCCTGGGAAGGCGATCTGGGCACGAACAGCTTCTTCATCGACTACGAGAACGGCCATGTCTTCGTCGGAATCAACCCTTCCAACCGGCTCATCGAAATCACCGCGTTCGACAGCGCGCTCGTCCGCACCACTGCCGATGTGCATGGAAAGAAATCCGACCGCATCGGACCTGTGATACGCGGCGTCACGTTCACTCAATACGCCTATCGCGCGCTGGAAGTGGAGGGATTTGAACCTGAGAAACTGGCCGACCCGGCGACCTTCGGCAAAGACGTCGTGGGTTCGACGTTTGAAAACGTGACCATCACGCATTGTTCGCGCGTGGCGGGATATTTTCGCGGCGACAAGACCGTTTTCCGCAACTGCCTCATCAGCGACACGAGCACCGAGGGCATTTACATCCTTTCGTCGTCGGATTGTCTGCTGGAGCGAAATGTTTTCGCACGGAACAACGTGGAACAGATCACAGGCTATTACCCTTCTGCGGTGAAGATTTTCAACCAGACGCGGCGCGTGGTGTGTCGCGACAATGTGGTGATTGACCAGCCGTATTCCAACGGCATCTGGTATGACGTGGGCAACCAGGACGGCGTGTTCATCAACAACTGGATCGAAGGCGCGCTGGACGGATTCTTCTTTGAAATCTCCAGCAACGCCATCTGCGCGGGCAATGTGTTCGTGGATTGCGACAAGGGCGTGCGTGTGCTCAACGCGGCGAACGTCCACGTGTATCAAAACACATTCGTCAACACGGTGGCCTCGTTCGAGCGCACGGAACGCAGCGCCGTGGGCGATCATTTCGGCTGGCATCCCAGCACCGGACCGGATGTGGACGAGCGCGAAGGCCACATTTTCGTCGGCAACCTTCTGACCTCAAGCGATGGATTTTCAAAGGCAATGCTTCGTGTTGAACAATCGCGCCGGCTCTGCGGCAAACTCACGCGGACGCCGATGAACTCCGTGGACGGAAACGTTTATGTGCGGGACGGCGAGGCAAGCGAACGCGCATTGATCGTCTGGGGACCGGTGGAAGGTGACGACTGCATGACTGACTGCAAGAACCTCGATGAACTGCGAAAAATCAGTCCGGGCAGCGAAGCCGGCGGATTGTATCTGAACGGACGTTACGGCTCGGTATTCAACGGCCCGGAACTAAAGAACTACACGCTCAACACCAGTTTTGAGCGACCGGGAAAAACGTCACTGCCGGAAACCGTCCGCCAATTGCTGAACTGGCCGAAACAGGATTCTTACGCGCCGGGCGCATACCAGCCGCGTCGCTGAGTTCAGCCTTCATCGCAGCGCCAGAGTGTTTCAGGAAACGTCGTAGCCGCGTGTGAATGGTTCATTGCGTTCTCATCCCATGAATCCCATCTCCAAAGCGGCGATAAATCAGCCGCACTCTCCCGTAAAGCGGGACTTCGCGACCACTGAACGCCATCGAACAGCGCGAAGCGTTTGGAGTGCGGACGGCTTCAGCGCCGCTTTTGAACCAACCGGTGTGCTACCGGGTTCAAGGGTTCAAATCACCAATAAGGATTCGGGGAATGTTCAACGTTCTAACGTCAACCCGGTTTAGTGTCAGTAGCATGGACTGCCCCTGGACTGACCCCTTTAGGTTCGTAAGCCAAGAAGCCGCTCCAACGTTCATTCCCTTGGCACGTCTGATGCCTTGGTTGGCGCGTCCGAGTTCATTTTCTTAGATAGCAATTTCACAAAAAGCCAAGGCAGTAGAAACGTTAAGGCAAAGAGTGAAACCATGAACAGAAAAATAATCAAATGGCTGTTAAGAAGCATGATAAGGAATCCATACGCAGTGAGTAATAACGGGTACATTAATCCAGCCAAAAAATAAAGTTTGGAGCGCGGCCTAATCGTATAGTTTGGTGAATCCACAAGTTTTGCCGCGAAATCAAACACCACAAACGGGCCAAAAGTAATTACCACAAAAATACCCATAATGACCATCATGTGCCCCCTCATATCTGCCCAATCCCAACGCACCTGTCCATAAGCGAGCCTGACCAATGTGACAATTAATGCGACCGAAATGACCGTCCCGATGTAGAACCACCCGATCTTTCCAAAGAAGCGTGAAACCAAGCCTTTTCTGTTTTGGATCATGCAGACGAAGTATTCTCGATGACTATGTAATCGCCAAACAAATCTTTCAGATTGCTTAACAGTATCGTAACAGCGACCGCAACGTTTATAAAGACACCTCTCTGATTACCGCGCACAACTTCGCGTGTTTCGGTTGCCAAAACCACGTTTCCGGTTCGGGGTTCGGGTTACTTCGCGAGTTCGACGAAGTTCTTCAGCAATTTCAAGCCGACCTTCTGGCTTTTCTCCGGGTGAAACTGCGTGGCAAAGACATTGTCGCGCCAGACGGATGACGCAAACGTTTCGCCGTATTCGGTGCGTGTGGCGACAATTGAATCATCCTCCGGCCTGGGGAAAAAGCTGTGGACGAAATAAACGTAACTGCCGCTGGCGATGCCGCGATACA
>DAOLDN010000279.1:0-5362 GCA_035327385.1 Verrucomicrobiota bacterium
CAGCGGCCACCACCGGTTCGCCGTGGTCGCGACGACGATGTTCGGATTCTGCCGTTCCACGCACACGCCGCCAAAGCCGCCCTGCCCCGTGGGTGGCGTCACATTGATCGAGGTCAGCGTGCTGAGATTATATTTCCGCACCACGCCGGCGCTGATGCCGTTCGGGCCCGGGCCATCGCAAAACGTGATATACATGTTGCCCAAACCATCCTGGGATGCGCGCAACGGCATGTGGTTTCCGGGCACGCCATTGGTGGCGAGGCCGGTCCACGTCGCGCCACCGTCGGTGCTGCGGAAAAGATTCGTCCCGCCCTGCGCAACGCCGACCCAGATCACGGGCGTGGCATTGCCGGGAGAGCCGCTGTTTTGGATGAATTCCACGAACGTCAGTCCGACGCCATTCGCCGTGGTGTTGACAGGAAAACTATTCACCTTCGACCAGTTCGCAGCGTAGTTCACGCTTTTCCACAGACCGTTTTGCCGCGTGCCGTAAAAAATCGTGCTGCCGAGATTGGGGTCCACGCCGAAACGCTCGCCGGCGCCGCGACCATCGTCGTTGGCGCGAATGGCGAACGGGGAATTGATTCGCGTGAAGGTCGCCCCCCGATTGGTGGAGATCATGATTTCGTTCGGACTCCCCAACCAGCCGCAACTGAGATAGAGCCGGTTCGTATCCTGCGCATCCAGCCCGATGCTTTCGGCGCTGACCAGATTCCATTCGTTATTCGGGTAGCCGATGAAATCCTGCAACTGAATCCACGAGTTGTTCGTCGGATTCCAGCGATACGCGCCGCCGATGTCCGTGCGGCAATACATCAACCCCGGCTCGTTGGGATGGAACAGGATGCCGGTGACAAAGCCGCTGCCGCCGATTTTGACGGGCTTCCAGTTGTAGGTTTGGGCGTGGACGGTTGGGACGGCCAACAGCGCGACCAACAACACAAGAATCAAACGCAATGCGCCAGGTGGGCAACCGTCGCTGCGGAAATTATTCGAGGTGAATGGGAGCATGGTGCTTTATGACTTCAGGTTTAGGGAATGAATGGACGTGGTGTGCTGGGTTGCGTGTTCACCGTGGTGGTGACCGCCGAAAGTCCGTCGGCCATGGCGGTCAATTTGATTTCGCCCGCGTCCTTGGTGGATTGCACGATGACTTGCGCCAGGCCGTTGAACAGACTGCGCGACCACGGCAACGGGTCCGACTGGCCGACGATCTCCACGGTCACATTCGGATTCAATCCGCCCAGCGCACCGCCGTTGCGGCAGAAGACGGCGATGACGTTGTCGCCCGCGCGGAGGAACTTCGTGATGTCGAACATCGGTTTCGCGTCCCAGTCGTGCGTTTCGCCGACGTATTGGCCGTTCACGAAATACCAGCCCTCGTCATCGCAGCCGTTGAACAGAATCTGCACGCCCGGGCCGCTCAAGTCCGCTTCCGTTAGCGTGAGATGCGTGCGGTAAATCGCCGCCGTGTTGTCCGTCGTGATGGTCGCGGCCTCGCCGCCGCCCTTGCCTTGCAGCGTGGCCCAGGCGGAATCGTCAAAGTCCGCCGCGTACTCCGGAACGGAACGTCCGCCAGCGCGCTGCTGCGTCACCTGCCAGCGCCACTCGTTCAACGCAACCGTGCGCACGGACAGGCTCGGAATTAATGTGTCCGGCTCGTGACAGCTCGGGTCGCCGTTGCCGACGCCAATGATCTTGCCCGGACCGCTGAGAGTGAAAGTGATTTCGTCCGCGGCGGTCGGAACCATCCGGCCTTGCGCGTCGTTCACTTGCACGGTGATGACGGACACGTCCGTGCCGTCGGCTTTGATGGTGGCGCGATGCGGCGTGAGTTGGACGGTGGCGGGAGCACCGGTAGTTTCGACTCTGGTGACCAGGATTTCCTTGCCGCCTTTGTAACCGCGCGCGAGCAAGGTGCCAGGCGCATACTTCACCGGCCATTCGAGGTGCGAGTATTTCTTCATCGCTTTGCGGCCGAGGCTCTGGCCGTTGAGGAAAAGTTCCACCTCATCGCAGTTGCTGTGCGCCCAGACGCTGATCTCCTGCCCTTCCTTGCCGGCCCAGTTCCAGTGCGGGAAGATGTGGAGCAACGGTTCGTCGCGCCACCAGGCTTGAAAATAATACGCGGCGTCCTTGGGAAATCCGCACAGGTCGAGAATACCAAACTGCGAACCAATGGCCGGCCAGCCGAACGGCGTCGGTTCGCCGCGATAATCAAAGCCGGTCCACACGAACATGCCGGCGAGATAATTTCGGTCGGCGTAATGCGACCACGCTTCTTCCGCGCTCGAACCCCAGTCGGACGGATCCCAGTCGTACGCGCGCAGGTGACACTTGGCGCGGTAGTCGAAGTAAATGCCACGCGTCTGGTTGAACGCACATTCCTCCGTGCCGACGATGATTTGTTCCGGTCGCTTGGCGTGCCATTGATCAGTGGTGAAGCCGGACTTGCCGAGATTGCCCAAGTAGTTCAATCCGGCGACTTCGATGGGTCCGGAATGGCCGCCGCCCCACCCGCCGCTGATGGCGATGGTGACGGGACGCGTGGAATCCAATTGCTTCACAAACGCCTGCATGGCCGCCGTGATGCGCGCACCTTGCTCCGTGCCTTCGACGCGCCATTCCTCGTTGCCGATGGACCACATGATGACGCTCGGATGATTGCGATCGCGGAGAATCAAGCGCTTCAGATGGTCGTAGTGATAATCAGTCGTGCCAATCAGACGGTTCTCGTCAATCACCAGCATCCCGAGGCGGTCGCAGGCGTCGAGCAACTCGGGCGTTGGCGGGTTGTGCGACGCGCGATAGGCGTTGCATCCAAACTTCTTGAGCGCGGCGATACGGAACTCCTGCAACGCATCGGGAATGGCCGCGCCAACACCCGCGTGATCCTGGTGGTTGTTGCTGCCCTTGAGCTTCACGTGTTTTCCGTTGAGGAAGAATCCTTCCTTCGGGTCGAAGCGAATGGAACGGATGCCGAAAGTGGTTTCATATTGGTCAACGACTGTGCTGTCGCGGTGGATGGTAGTGATCAGTTTATACAGATACGGTGTCTCGATGGACCAGAGCTTCGGGTTGGTAACAGTGATGCCGTCGGCGAACTCGATGGTATCCGCCGGAGACAGGCCTGCTCGCATGCCGCCGGTCTTTCCGACAGTTTTGCCATCGGCATCCAGAATCTTCTGCTCAACGTCGAACGTCACGGCGTTCGTTCCCTCGTTGACGATGGATACCCGCGCGATGACGTCGGCGGAATTCTCCTTGATGATGGTCGTAACGAACGTGCCGTACCGCTCGACGTGCAACGGCGCGGTTTTGACGAGCCAGACGTGGCGATAGATACCCGCGCCTTCATAGAACCAACCTTCCTCCAGCGACGCGTCCACGCGCACGGTCACGACATTGTCGCCGCCATAATTGAGAATCTCACTGATGTTGCGGGCAAAGCTGCTGTAGCCGCTCTGCTCGGTGCCGAGGTAATGACCGTTGACCCACACGATGGCATCGCGGAACACGCCGTCGAATTCGAGGCTGATGCGCTTGCCAAGGTCGGAAGCGGGAATGTGAAATGTTTTGCGATACCACCCGACACTGTGCTCGGGAAAGTTGCGTCCGATGGCCTTGTAGCCATGCGAACGACTCCCACGCTTGTCAAACGGCAGTTCCACCGCCCAATCGTGCGGCAGATTCAACTTGCGCCAGTTGCGATCATCGAACTTGGGATCGGACGCACCCGAACCGAAGCCGGCCTTGGCGAAATAGGAGAACTCGCCTGTGGCGTGCTTGAAATCCTTGTCCACTTCGGTCGCGTGACCGAGCGCGAAACGCCAGTCGTGGTCAAAAGAAAGCCGTTCGCGAGGCGCAGCGGTTTCGGCGGCGCGAGCTCCGGTGAGCGCAGTTAAAAGCAGCAGGAGGATGGTAATGATATGGTGCGTCTGGGAACCACGAATCGAAGGGCGCGACAGCGTCTTGGACTGCGGCAGCCCTCTGCCGCTTTGGAGCGTGGTTGGACGTTCAATAGCGGCAGAGGGCTGCCGCAGTCCAAGACCATTCGGCGGGTCGCATGGTCCAGGGAAGGCGGCCAGATTCATAGGGTTCACGTTCATTATTATCATGCGGGTTACTCCAAAAACATCGCCAGCGCGTATATCAGCGCCCCATTCCAGTTGATGGCGATTTCGTTGGTGCGGTAATTCTCTTCCACATCGTACCAGTCCGTGGCTCTCGGATTCGGACCGCCGACGAGATAGCCGGGCCACGGTTCAACAATGCCGTCCGCGCCGGAGCGACGATCATGCGGATGCATCGGCGGCTGATGCCCAACCCCAGTGACGAACGAGCGCCCAAACGGATTGCGCCCGAACAAATAGCCCAGCGCATCGAGCGCGGTGTCGCGATACTCGGGTTTTTCGTCAAGGCGATGGGCCGCGTGCAACACCAGTGTTTGCCGCGCCACCGTGCCGTTCCCACCCCAACTGTAGCGGTTGCCCAAGGGTCGCGCATAACCATGTGCCGCACGGGTTCTCACGATCTCATCCGCGGTGGCCAGCAGACTTTTGCGCAGCGATTCCACCAGGGCAGGATCACGCCCGTCGCGCGCGGAAAACAAATACGTGAGCAAACCGAGATTGCGCACGTTGCCCCAATCCCACGCGACCTCGAATCCTTGATGCCGCCCGCGCGCGCGCGTTTCAAAGTCGCGCAGGAAATTCGTCTCTCCCGTCGTCGCCCACAATTCGGCCGCCGCCCAGAGCCGGTCGTCTGCATCGTGACTTTGATACGTGCCGGTGGAAAAGCCTGTGAGGTCGGCGGGATGATTCTCCGGATGCGCGACGAGAAACGCATAACTCTTCCGCGCGGCTGCGAGACAGCGGTCCGCGTACGCGGCGTCGAACTCGCGCAAATGTCGCGCGCCCGCCGCGAGCATCGCAACGAAACTCGCCGTGGCGGAACTGCTCCACGGCGTGAAATAGCGTTTCGCGGTTTCCTGTTCCGGCATGATGAAGCCGTTGAAGTTTGTGGTGGATACTTTGTGATATACCGAGCCGTCCGGCGCCTGCATCGTGAACAGCCAATCCAGTTTCCATTTGATCTCGGCGACAAACTCAGGCAGCGGTCCGCCGCGTTCCGGCAGATTCAGCGTCTGCCGTTGAATCGCCGGACGAAAATCTTCCCACGCCCGAAACATGCAGCCCACCGTCACGCCCGCGTTGACGACGTATTTGTTGTAGTCGCCCGCATCGTGCCAGCCGCCGGTGGAATCATGACGGACGCCCTTCGCGCCGACGTAATCCAGCCACGCGTCGTTTGTGTGACAGACGCCTTGGCGGTAAGTTTTCCCTTGATGCGTGCCGGCAAC
>DAOLDN010000280.1:0-5354 GCA_035327385.1 Verrucomicrobiota bacterium
GAGGGCCAGGGTGCCGTTGGCGAAATCGAAAGTGGCGGTGATGGGTGTCCAGACGTTGGTGAGCGGGAGGGTTTGCCAGTCGTTGGTGGCGGCAAGTGTCAACGAATTGCCTGTGTCAATGCGCCGGCCCAAAGCCACGAGCCTCGGTGTTCCGGAAACTTGAATGATTTCCACCAGCGCCCGGACGGCGTGGCCTTCGGAGTTGCCCGAGAGCAGTCCGAACAATCCCACCGCGTTATAGTAGTCCGTTGGCGATGTCGTGGTGGAGTTGAGATTCGGATTGGTGCCGGTGGGTTTGACCCAGCCCATGAGCGTGATGCCGGTGACACCGTTGAACGCGTTCAGGCTCGCAACTCCATCGCTCTGATAAACGCCCGCCTTCCAGTCGTCGTTTCCGTTCACGGTTGGATTGACCTGCCGCGTTTGCAGGGACTGACCGGCCGTGGGATACGCGGAGTCATTGGTGCGCATGGCTGCGCCGCCGTTGATAAGATTGAGTTCCGTGCCGGACGTTCCCAGGTCGGTTTCCCTGCCTGGGTTGCCTTCGACCGGATGGTCAAAACCGTAGCGGCAAACCAGGTTGTTTGTGAGTTCCGGCAACACGATGCCGGCCTGGAGTGGGGCGATGGCGGAGACGAACAACGTCATTAACAACACTTTGAAGGCTTCCAGCAGTCGCAAGCCTTTTCGCACAACAGGAATGGACATCGGGTGAGCCTAGTGCGGGGCGGAGTCATCGTCAATCGTGCGAAACATCCGCGAAACGCCCGGATTCGGCAAGGGCGACGCTTCCGAGCGGTGGCGCAGAGGCGACGTAAAGCGAATGAGACAACGGAACGAGAGCCAGCAAATAAAATCGGGGACAACGTTCAGTTGTCCCCGTTGGCTTTCGGAAAGTCCGCCCGCTGGCGCGGTGATTTATTTTTCGCTCATCGGCGGGCAGTTCGCTCGGCGAGCCATTCGACGTCCGAAGGCGCGGTCTTGGTGCCGCTCACGCCCGATGTGAATCGCACGGGTTGAATGGTGTTCTGATCCTTCCATTTTTTGATTTCGGCGTGGCCGTCGGCGAAGCTGAAACCACAAGCGCCGTTGTGGTAACTGGCGGGCACGTCAATCCACGTGGTCTTGTTGAACGGGTTCACGTAGAACATGGGATCGTTGAGACTGTCCGCGTGTTCATCCACGAAATTCCACGTTGTGGCCGGGCCGGGACTGACGAGGTCGGACATTTTTTTGCAAACATTGGTGGAGGCCCAGGGGAATTCCGGAGCGCGACTGGTGCCGCCGACGGTGTCCGCACCCAACGTTGCGCTCATGGCCACGCTGCGCGCCCTGTGGTTCCAGCCCTGTGCGCGCTGATCGTTGCTGGCGTAGCGGTCTCCGGGGCAGTGATAAATCTTCGCGTTCTTGGCGGAGTAGGGGGAAAGCACGGCGTAATGTTCCTCGGTGAGAACCTCGGTGTTGTTGTTGATGGGTGCCGTGGTCCAGTTAAGAATGCCCTGCACCCAGCTGCGGGCGTTGCGGGTGCTGTTGCGGTATAGGTCTTCGTTGACGGCCAGATTGTTGTTGTTGTCATCCGCGTACATGATCCACGCGAGGCCAAGCTGCTTGTTGTTGCTCATGCAATTGATGCCTTCAGCCTTTGCCCGCGCCCGGCTCAAGGCGGGCATGAGCATGGCGGCCAGGATGGCGATGATGGCAATGACCACAAGCAACTCTATCAACGTGAAGGCGGATGTTTTCTTTTTCATAAACGGCTTGATGTAGGACTACCGGCTGACGCAGCCCGCTCCGGTCTGGTGAGACCGAAGCGGGCCACACATGACCCTGACTATGGCTTGATGAGTCTGAAGTAGGTCGCTGGACCTGTGTTCGGATAATTGGTGGAACTGGTGGCGCTGGTTTCGGTGAGCGTGGTCCAAACTCCTGAATTCAGGCTGTCGCGGGTCTGGAGCATCACGCCCGGACGCCCCAGCCAGGTGACGGGCACGGTGTCGCCGTTGGGCGCGCCGACGGCCAGATCGCCAAAGGAGATTTCCTGGACCACCGGGTTTTGTCCGAACGCATCCACCGGGAACGTATAGCTGGGCAGGGTGCGCACATAACGCAGGTGGTTTGTGCCGAAGCCCGCTTCGTTGTCCCAGCCGGCAATGCTGTATTTGTAGGTCACGGACACATTCGCGCCCTTCGGGAGGACGAAGGTCTGCTCGTAAAAGTCGCTGCCATCGGGATTGTTGGTCATTTCCACTGACGGACCGTAAGCCCCGCCGGGATTCCAAGCCCACCAATTGAGGAAGTCGCCGTTGATGTAGATTTTGTCCGTTCCCTTCACGAAGGGAATATTGTCGGTCGGCACCGTTCCATTGGTGATGTAAAGCCGGAACGTGACGGGCGTTGCATCAGGCAGCAGGTCGGCATCGCTGGCGTCGTTGTAGAACACAATGGGCAGAACCTGATCGCCGCCCGCAATGGTGAACACACGATTCTGATCCGGCGGCACGCCGCTGGCCGGACTTTCCCAACCGCCGTTCAAACGGAACTTGTAGTAGGGCGATTGTGATCCCGGAAAGCCGCTGATGGGCAGCACGGCGCTGTAAATGTTGCTGGCCACTCCTGACAGAGTGGGATTGTTGGTCATGTCTTCGCCGTCTCCCCAGCCGTTCATCCCGCCCGTGACCCGGATGGTGCTGGTGCCCGGAACGAAGTTCCCCGCCAGCAACTGGGCGTTCATGTTGACGCGGAACGTGACATTGTTGACCGGCACGGGCCAGTTGTTGTCGTTGAAGAAGCTCGTCGGCATCGTTTGCGCGCCGCCGGCAAGCTGGAACTGGCGGTTGTTGATGCTTTCCCAGTTGTCGCCGGGATTGCCGTACCAGAACTTGGCCTCGTGAAGGTCGCCGGCCGAACCGCCCACGTAATCGTAGGTTGCTTCGTAGATGTTGGTGTCACCCACGGTCGGGGTCATGGTGATGCCCGGCCCCCAACCCATGGTGTCGCCGCGGACTTCCACGGACTGGGTATTGGGATCGAAGGATGAGCTTTCGACCAGATTGATCATGTTGACCCGGAACGTCACCGGGTTTTGAGCCTGGCTGGCTGCTGCGGCGAGCAGCAACGTTCCCGCAGCCAGCGCGAGTTTGATGCTATTTGTTGTGGTCATGGTTTTTGTCTGCTGTTGGTTGCTTGTACAAACACGGGGTCTTTTGGTAGGTTCACAATAGACAAGATTGGCGGGAAATCCACCGCATGTTTGTGCGGTCGAACGGGCGACTGACACTGTGCCCGGAGCGCCGGTCTGCGACCCGGCAGGCATTGAAAGAGAATTTGAAACACGCCGGATCGGAGATCGGCGCTCCGCGCTGCCAGCCAAGTCGGGGGCAGTGTCGAGATGCGCCGCAGTTGAACGGAGGGCGAACGTCAAGGACCGCTGGAAAGCCTGGACCGGACTTGTTCGAGATAATCGCGCGCCTTCTGATTGTCGGGGGCCAACTGCAACGCCGCTTCGAACTGTCCCTCCGCCTCCTTGAGCCGATTCATTCGCACGAGCAACACGCCAAGATTGAGGCGAGCAGAAATATGGCCGGGACTGGCCTGTAAAGTTTGTTGAAACTCCCCGGCAGCCTCGACGGTTTTGTCGTCCGCCGCCAGTTCGACGGCCAGTTGGAAACGAAGGTTCGCAACGTTCGGGTTCAATTCGAGCGCGGCCCGGTAGGTGGCAATCGCCTCCGTCCGACGCCCAAGTCTCGCCAGCGTCTGGGCTCGGTAACCAGCGAAGGTTGCGTCGCGCGGCCTGAGTTTCACGGCGTGTTCGAAGGACTGCAACGCCTCTTCAAATTTCTGCCGCAGCACGAGGGCCTTCCCCAATTCCACCCAGCCTTCAGGAATGCTGGGGCGCACGCGAACCGCGTCACGCAAAAAAACTTCGGCTTCCGCCGGATTCCCCGATTCCGCCAGCAGCCGGCCGTACTGGAGGAGGCTGTAATGATCATTTGCGGACAATGTGGTCATCGCGCGATATTGCCCGGCGGCGTCCTTGGTGTCGCCGATACCTTCGAGAAAGTTCGCGTAACTTTCGCGCAGGTAAAAATCCTTGGGCGCGCGCTCCAGTGCCGCCGCGAACGCCCTGCGGGTTTGTTCCAGCGCGCCGGGATAGGCCTGTTGCTGGCGCAGCACGGCGATCTTTTTTTCCAGCGCCGCGCGGCGTGTCCCGTTGTTGAACTGGTTGTTCAGCGGCGGTCCGTTCATCCGCGAGACGACCGATTGCAGTAGGAATTCGATGTTCCACACCGACATTCCCAGCCACAGTTCGCAGCGTTCCTGTGTAGCCCATTCGCCCCTGGCGTTGTTGCGGACCTCGGCGGGCAACAGTTTTTCCACTTCGCCCGCCCATTCCAGCGCGAGCGCGTAATTGCCTTCCGGTGTGAAGTGGACGTGCTCGAAAAACGTTTCGTCGCCAGCGATGCCTCCGGGACTGCGCCGGGCCATAACCGATTCCACGTCGCACAACGTCAGCGAGGGGTTCTGTTTTGTGGCCGCAATCTCGCGGATGGCGGCATTGATGCGAGTGTCGGAGCGAAACGGCAGCGCGTCGGTGTCGCAGGCGACCTGAAAACGCTCCCGTGCCGCGCTGTTCGTCAGTCGCAGGAGGCAATCGGCCCAACGGAATTGAGCCTCGGCAAACTGCGCATCCACGCCGGTCGCCTGTTCAAACATGGCTGCGGCGTCGGCAAACCGGCGTTGCGTGTGGAGTTCGATGGCCTCGCGATAGAAGCGATCAAACCGCTCGCGGTCGCCGGCGGGCAGGTTCGTGTTGTTGAGCGATGCGAATGGAGGGCAATCCTTGAGATTGACCGACATGGTGTTGAGGATGATTTTTGCGCCGGAGTCCAGTCCGGCGCTCACGATGTCGTCGAGGTTTGCGGCGAAGTTTTTATAGACCGTATCGCGGCGCGGGTCGTCCGGCGGGATCTGGTTGTTCAGAAACATCCGCATGCCGCCCCAGGAGGTGTTCTCGGATGCGCCGGCGAGTTTGCGCATCAGGGACGTGAACCACTGGCCGGTGCGGGTTCGTTGCAGAGCGAGGTTGAATCGCACGGCGGCCAGCGGCGGCGCGCGCGTGCCGAAGACTGTGGCCGCTCCGAATGGGCCGACCATTTCGTTGTTGCCCATGTAAATGATCCAGATGTCGCCGTTGTGTTTTGCGCAATCCCTGGCGATGGGCCGGACGACGTGGGAATTGATGGCGGTGATGCCGGTGTTGGTGATCTCGAAGGGCGCCGTGGGAAACCGTTCCTCCAACAGCACCCGGAGAAAACGACTGGCACCGAAGGAGGGCTGAGGGTCGCCCATGACTG
>DAOLDN010000281.1:0-5328 GCA_035327385.1 Verrucomicrobiota bacterium
CACCGCGGCTGATGGTGTGGACGTGACGATGACGCTGCAATCGGGGACGGGCTTCCTGAACGGCACGGACGTCCGGCAGACCGAGAGCGGTTCGGCCACGTTCGACAATCTAAGCATCAGCGTGACCGGGTCAAAAACCTTGCGCGCTTCCGCAGGCGAAGGATTCCTGGACAGCGCGAGCTTCGACATAACGCCCGGAAATCTGTTCCGGCTGGTGATCCTCGCGCCGGGCGAGTCGCTCGCGCCCATCACCGGCAAGAGCGGAACGCCCTCGACCCAGTTCACCGACATGCCGTTCAATGTCACGGTTCACGGCGTGGACTCTTTCTACAACATCGTGGACACGGACGACACGGTTCAGATCACGTCGAGCGACGGGTTGGCGACGCTGCCTGCGGACACGGCGCTGGTCAACGGCACTGTCGTGCTGCCGGTCACGCTCGCCACGCCCGGCAACCAGACTGTGACTGCCACCGATGTGACCAATGGCAGCATCCTGGCCAATACCTCCACAATCAACGTGGTGGTGCAGCCCCGTTACCGCACCATTGCCTCCGGTAACTGGAACGACCCCGCCATCTGGGAGATATCGGAGGACGGTGGCAACACATGGGATGCGGCCATCAGCACGCCGACCTCGGCGGACGGGTTGATTCTGGTGAGCAACACGCACACCGTGACTGTGACCGCCAACGTGAGCGTGGACCAGACGACGGTGGAACAGGGCGCACAGATCACCGTCAACAGCGGTGTGACGTTGACCGTGGCGAATGGCCCCGGAACGGATTTGAGCGTGTCCGGCGTTGTTCAGAACGCGGGTACGATCACGCCTGCCGGGACAATTGTGTTTGGTTCCACGGGCAAGTATCAGCACAACCAGAATGCCGGGGTCATCCCCGCAGCGATCTGGAATGATGGCTCGGAGATGGAGCACATTGGTGGCACTACGGGAACGACTGCATCCGGGTGGGGACAGAATTTCTATCATGTCACGTGGAACTGCCCGAGTCAGACGGGCAATCAAAACATCGCCGGCGAACTGACGACCGTTCGCGGCAATTTTCATCTCAAGGATGCGGGCGCCACCGGCACGGTGCACGTGCGTCTCACGGGTTCTTCAACGGTGACAATCAGCATCTACGGAGACGTGATTGTGGATGACGGCGTCCTGACTGGCGGCAATAGTACCGGAGTGGCCACCCTCAACATCGGCGGTGACGTTCAATTGAACAGCGGACAGATCTGGCTCAAGGATGGAAATGTGACCGGCGGGTCTATCTGGAACATCACCAATAACCTGACAGTCAGCAGCGGCACCCAGTTGCGAAAGAACAGCACTGGCAACGGCAACATGGAAATCAACTTCTCCGGCGCCGGGCTACAGACCTACGTGAACAACGGCACGGTAGGCAGCAACATCGTATGGACGGTGAGAAGCGGGTCGGTCCTGGATGTGGGTACCAGCTTAATCACAGGAGGCGGGACAGGTTCGGCGTTCACCCTTGAGTCTGGCGGCGGCTTGAGAACCGCGAACGCTGGTGGCATCTCCACCAGCGGTGCCTCGGGCAGCATTCAAATCTCCGGAGCACGAAACTTTAGCTCAGGCGCTGATTACACTTACAACGGTTCGGTGGCCCAGGTCACCGGCAGCGGCCTGCCCGCAACGGTCAACAATCTGACCATTGCCAACGCCGCCGCCGCCGTTTCGCTCACGGCAGGCGTGACGGTCAACGGCACGTTGACCGTGGACGCCGGAGCAAACCTCAATTTCGACAGCAAGACCGTCACCTGCGCCGGGCCTCCGTCGCTGGGTGGCGCGCTGACCATGCAGGTCAACAAGACGGCACCCAACACTTTCTCGGGTGCGAAACTGACCCAAACGGCGGGAACACTCACCTACGGCGGCACTGTCACCGTGACGGCCAGCGGCAACGCACTGAGCGCGGGCGATTCCATTCCGCTGTTTGATTCCACCGGCGGTTTTGGCGGCGGGTTCACCACAGTCACAGGGCCTACCGTCCCCGCAGGTCTAGCGCGCGACGTCACCCAATTGACCGGCGGGACAGGCGGAAACATCGAGATCACTTGCGACGGCACACTCGTCGCCGATGCCGGGTCGGATCAGTCCATTTGCCCGAGCGGGTCGGTTGGCATCGGAGGCAGTCCCACGGCCAGCGGCGGTAGCGGGGGGTACACTTACAGTTGGTCGCCGGCCACGGGCCTGGACAACGCGAACATCGCCAATCCCACGGCGTCGCCCGCCAGCACCACGGAATATACAGTGACTGTCACGGACGCCAGCGGTTGCACGGCGCAGGACTCCGTCACGGTCACGGTCAACACACCGCCCACGGTTGACGCGGGCAGCGACCAGACGATTTGCTCGGGTGGCGGAGCGCTCATCGGTGGAAGTCCCACGGCGAGTGGTACAGGGCCATTCACGTATTCATGGAGTCCGGCCACCGGGCTGGATGACGATGAGGCGGCCAATCCCACGGCCAGTCCCACGACCACCACGGAATACACGGTCACAGTCACGGACGGCAACGGATGCACCGCACAAGACTCGGTGACGGTGACGGTCAACAACGAGCCTGAAGTGGTCACGCATCCGGAGTCAGTCGCAGGCTGTCCCGGTTCTGAAGCGCAGTTCACCGTCAGCGCGACGGGCGGCGATTTGAACTATGCCTGGCGCAAACTCGGCGCGGGCTGGGGCACGGCCAACGGCTGGCAGTTGGATCCCACGTCGAACACCGGTCAGCGTGGATTCTTCATTGGGGATTCGACAGGCAATGCCGGGGGTTCGTCCGGCATCAACACATCCGGCAAGGCTTGGGGACTGTATGCCAACAGCGGCCAGGTGGCGTCCGCAGTGCGGAACTTCGGCGGCGCGATGGACGTCGGTTCGACATTCCAGATTGACATGGACAATGGCTGGATCGAGAGCGGCGGCACGGTGGGCTTCGGGCTGCAGAACAGCAGCGGCGAAAATGTCCTGGAGTTTTATTTCGCGAACGGCCAATCAAGCTACACGATCAGTGCGGGCAGTGTATCACCCGCACCCAGCATCGGTTTCACAGGCGATGGTCTCCGAATCAAGATTACATTGACCTCGGCGACAACTTATTCCGCCACGGTTGAAACCCCTGTCGGTGGCACGACTTACGGGCCGTTCACCGGTTCGTTATTGAGTCCTGGCGGCGGACAGTCCATCACCCGGCTGCGTTTGTTCAACGCCAACGCCGGCACTGATGCTGAACGCAACGCCTACTTCAACAGCATCAGTCTGCGGGGTCGCGAGGACAGCGCCGCCGCTTACACAAGCTGGACAGACGGCGACAACCTGGGCAACGCCCCGTTGGCCAACGGCGGTAACATCTCCGGCGCGGACACGGACACGCTGACCATTGATCCTGTCGGCGCGGGTGACGTCGGCTCCTACGATGTCGTGGTGTGGAACACCTGCGGTCAGGATGTTTCCGATCCTGCGACGTTGACCCTGAATTGTCCGCCCGTGGCCGGCACGGATTCGTATGATCGCACGGCGGGACTGCAACTGCTGATCTCCATCGCCGATCTGTTGACCAATGACAGCGATCCGGACCTCGACACGGTTTCCTACGCGGGGCTGACTTCGCTGACCACGACCAACGGCACGACGCTGATCACAAACAATCTGTTCATACTCTACACGAACAGCGTGAGTTTGAACGTGAACGACCAGTTCTCGTATGTCATCACCGACGGCAACGGCCTGTATGCCACGGGCATCGTGAACATCACCGTGATCACCGAGCAGTACAGCACCAACTCCATCACCAAGCTTCAGGTGGGCGTGCCCGAAGCCGGAAAGAACACCATTGTCTTCGCCGGTATTCCCGGCGTGGAATACACCCTCCAACGCAACACCAACCTGACGGAGGGTGTTGGCTGGGTGGACATTTTCACCGATGACACGGGCGGGTTGATGCAGCACGTGGACGATTTCAGTGACATACCGGGTGTTCCACCCAATCCCGCGCCCAGCGAGGCTTATTACCGGCTGAAGTATCAAACGCCATGACGCACGAAACACTTTTGAAACAGGAGACACCATGAAGAAGACAAAAACAGTTTTGATCGGATCGGCGGCGGTGCTCGCCATGAGCGCGCAGGCGGCGCTGTTCACGTTCGATTCGCCCGCGCTCAACGCGACCATCCCCGACGGCAATCTGCTGGGTTACGCGACGACGATTGACGTGAGCGGCATCCCGGACACGATTCTCAACGTGTCGGTCACGCTCAACATCAGCGGTGGTTACATCCGCGACCTTTACGGTTACCTCTATTCGCCGGACAGCACCTTGGTGGTGTTGTTGAACCAGGTCGGCATTTCCGAGAGCAATCCGTTCGGCAACACCGGCTCCGGAATCAACGTTACGCTGGACGACAGCGCACCCCACACCGCCATCAGCACCGTCGTCACCAGCCCCATTTCCGGCACCTACAACACACACCAGGGCGGCTTGGGCCTGCTGGATTTCAACGGCCAAAGCGCCAACGGCACCTGGACGCTGTTCCTGGCCGATCTTTCCAGCGGCGGCACGGCGCAACTGGACAGTTGGAGTCTTTCGCTGGATGTCGTTCCCGAACCGACCACCTGGGCGGCGATCATCTTTGGAACGCTGTTCGCCGGCACCCACGTCGTCCGCAATTTACGGCGCAAAACCCAGGCAAACGCGCAGAGCTGACTGACGGACGGCCATGACATGATTTCCGCGAAGCATGAAACACGATTGACGTTATGATGGAGTTCCTTGCGACAGCAACAAACGCGACAGCGCATTGGCTCGACAAGTGGCAGTGGCCGTTGTGCGCGGGACTTTTGGTCGTGTGCGTGGTCCTGTTTGTGATCACCTCCAGCCAGGTCCGGCGCGAGATGGACAAAACCGACGCCGCACGCAAGCAGTCCGGACACCGCTGAACGTTTGGGTTTCCAACGTGCGCGGTGGTGCGCTGGTTCACCCCGGGTGCATCTTGACACTGTTCTTGCTTTCTCCCTCACATTCCCCAAAGGGAGGAGCTGGCCGGGGAGAGGAGGCACAATGTTTTCCGGCTCAAATCCCCTGCCGCTACCGTTGCACGGCTACTTCGTTCTATTTCGGAGTTTGGTTAACCCCGAACTCCGAAACTGCGCCGCAGCGAAGTGGCGCACACTGGCAGTCTGCAGCAATTCTCTTTTTGACGGAGCGCCGATTTGTAATCGGCTTAAAGCGTTCGGAAATGCGGACGTCTCCCGCCTTTTCCCGGTCCAAAGCCGGCTGCAAGCCGGCGCTCCGCACCAAAATG
>DAOLDN010000282.1:0-5324 GCA_035327385.1 Verrucomicrobiota bacterium
CCGCCATCCACGCCGCGCTCCACCCGGGGCAGGTCGCGGCGCTGGCCAACCTGGGATTAAGCCCGTTCCTGTTCTGGTGGAACCGGTTTCCCAACGAGACGTTCTTCATCTACGGCATGGCTGTGCTGTCGTTGAGCGGATTGATATTCCTGTTCAATCTGAATCTTGTGCTCGAACGGCTCGGAGCGATGCTGCCGGACGAGACGTTGCGCCAGGAAACGCGGCAGTTCACCGCGCTTAACCGGGGATTGCTCGTGGCGCTGGTGCTGCTGGCGTGCGTGTATTTGTATCTGATGCGAATGCCGGAACTGCCGGCGCAACTGGGCGTGGTGGCCGAGGTGCTGGCGCGTTCCAGCTTCTGGGTGATCGTCTTCCTGCTGCTGCTGCCTCTGGCAATGACCATGGCCCTCATCTGGAAGGCCAAGGAAGTGATCCTTGAGAGCGTGTTTGGTGGGAAATGACTGAACGCGACCCCGGCTCAATTCACCAGCCGGTACCAGTTGTCGCGCTGGTGCGGTTCGTAGCCGAGTTCCTTGATCAATCGTTGCATGTCGGCCACGGTCATGCGGAAGGTTGTGCCGGCCTGGGAAACGACGTTTTCCTCGATCATGATGCTGCCGAGATCGTTCGCTCCGAATTTCAGCGCCACCTGGCCGATGTCCAGACCTTGAGTGACCCACGAGCTTTGGATGTTCTCAAAATTGTCGAGATAGATGCGGCCTAATGCCTGGGTGCGAAGATATTCGTGCGCGCCAACCGTCGGTGCGCGAAGCTTTGTGTGCTCGGCCTGGAACGTCCAGCAGATGAACGCGGTGAAATTCCCCGTTTCCGCTTTCCCGCTTTCCGCTTTCCGCTTCAACGACCTGTCCTGTTGCGTGCGTAACCGTTCCAAATGTTCGATGCGGTCCTCGATGGTTTCGACGTGGCCGAACATCATTGTGGCACTCGAATAAAGTCCGAGACGATGCGCCACGTCCATCACCTCCAACCAGTCGTCGCTCATGGCTTTCAACGGAGCGATGCGTTGTCGGACTCGGTCCACAAGAATTTCACCGCCGCCGCCAGGAATTGATCCCAGGCCGGCGGATTTGAAATCAGCGATGATCTTTTCCAGCGGTTCGTTGAACACGTCACGGAAATGGATGAATTCGCTGGGGCTGAAGCCGTGAATGTTAAGCTGCGGAAACTTTGATTTGATGTGCGAAAGCAGGTCGAGATACCACTGTTTGGTCAGTTTGGGATGATGGCCGCCTTGCATGAGGATTTGAGTGCCGCCCAACGCAAGGGTTTCCTCGATCTTGCGGTCCATCTCGTCCCGGGTGATGACGTAGGAGTCGTCGTCCTTTTCCGTTCGATAAAACGCGCAGAACTTGCAATAGACGTTGCAGACGTTGGTGTAATTGACGTTTCGATCCACGTTGTAGGTGACGATTTCGTTGCCGCGACCGTTGTAGGCATTTGCCTTGGCCAGTTGCCGGCGACGGTCTGCCAACGCACCCAGTTCCTCCAGCGGGAGCGGATAAAGTCGCAAGGCTTCGGCAGCGGTGATGCGTTGGCCGCTCCAGACCTTTTGCAGCAGTTCGTCCAATGACGCGTCGTAAATCACGCCGGCAGTTTATCAGCACTTCGTGGCGAGACAAGTCGCTCGCCGGATTCATCCAGTCGGCGGAGAATCAACCAGTATCCCGGCATAAGCAGAAGCGCAGAGAACGCGGAGGGACGCGGAGTGTTTGTCCGCCCGGGGAGACATCAAATCCCGCAGTCCTTGGAAAGCTTTTGTACTGCACTGCCATCTATCAGAGTCTTGGTGTGACGCGAGGATTTTTGACGTTGGAGTTCAAGCTTTAGCTTGTTTCGTGCGGCAATGAATGGGGGGACAAGCTAAAGCTTGAACTCCAACTTTTATTTCGGCGTCGCCGCGCCGCGTTCTCCGGGACGCCGCGTTTCTTGCGCCTGATTTCCACCACGCCTTTCCGGTCAGGTCGGGCGTCACCGTTGTCCGGTTGTATTCAGTAGGAGGTTTTGAGCCAGTTGGTCTTGGGCCACGTGAGGACACCGGCACCGGCAGCGGTGTTGCCGCCCAACAGCGACGCCAGGGTGGAAGGATCGTCCACGGGATACGAGTAAGGCAACACGTTGCCGGGGAGATTCCAAGAAAACGGCTTCAGAGGAGCCGGCACGGGAACGAGTGTGCTGGCGGGGTCTTCCGTGTCGCCGCGAAAAGTGGATCCGTTGAGCGTGTTGATGGTGTCTTCGGCCCGGATTTTGCCGGTGTAAGCGGCATTGGCAGCGCTGACCTGGTTGTTGCGCAGCGGGCTGGTCAGATCAATCAAATGGCATTTCTCCACCAGCACCGCGCCATCCTCGGTGGAGATGGCGCCGTTGAGCACGACATCGAATTTATAGGAGCCGAGGCCTCCGGGAATGGCGGCGACTTTTGAATCGCGCAGCAGTTTGGCGGCGCGGGCCTGGGTGTTGTTGAGATAAACGTTATAGACGTGGGCGTTGCCGCCGCGCAAACGGGGCAGACGATCCTGGTGATTAAGATAGTAATTGTGGTGCAACGTCAGCTTGATGAGCGTGTTCCCGTCGTCGAATTCGTTCGCCCCGGCGAGATGACCCTTCTTTTGCGGGCGGGCGATGTTCACGATGTCGTCAATGCTGAAGCCGTTGGCGCGCAGGAAATCGAACATGGCTTCGGATACGCCGTTGGTTTCCAGGTGCATGAACTGGCGACGGACGAAACTGTCCGGGCCGCCGTCGTCTGCCAGAAAGCGGCACCACGAGACTGTCACGTTGTTGTCGCCCTCCTTGATGTCCACGGTGCCGTCGTAGGATTTGGTGAAGTCGCAGTGGTCAATCCAGACGTTGGTGCAGTGGCCGCCGTCCCCGATGGTGATGAAATCCCAGTCCTTGCTGTCGTAATCACCCTTGGTGGCCTCGTCCCACTCCCAAAGCTCGTCGAACTTGAGGTTGCGGATGATGATGTTGTGGGCGCGTTTCAGGTTGAACTCGGCGTGGCGGATGGTGGCACCGTTGGCGGAAAAGATTGTGAGGCCGTTCTTGTCCTGGATGTCCACGGTGGTGACGCCGCTGGCGATCAGCACCGGGTGCATGGAGGCGGACGCGCTGGAACGGAAGCGCCCCGTCTGGTTGGTGGCCCCGATTTCGTTCCAGCCGAGGTTCAAGTCGTTCATGATTTCGATGACCTTGACGGAGTTGTTGCCCAGGGCCAGGCGGAAGTCGCCGGGGGTGTAAACCTTGCGGTAGGCGGCGTCGGTGTCGGCAATGATTCCGCCTCCCGTCGAGGGCGCGCCGAAACCGTAAAGGTTGAAGGTGCTGTCGGGCAATGAATCCGTGACCGTCAGGAACGCGGGCGAACTGGTGATCGAGCCGATTTGATTGGTGACGACAACGTGATAACTGCCGGCGTCGTTGTCGTCCGCCGCAGTGATGGTCAACGAGTTGTTCGTTTCGTTCGAGAGCAGTGTGTTGGTGTTGAAGAACCATTGGTAGCGCAACGGCGGCGTGCCGGTGGCGGCGACGTTGAAGGTGGCGTTGTTGCCCGTCAGAACGGTCTGGTTGGACGGATGCGTGGTGATCGCGGGAGGCAACAGCACCGTGAGAAACGCCTGATCGCTGGTGACCGCGCCGGCGTGATTGGTCACGCGCACCGAGTAAGCGCCCGCGTTGGCGGCCTGCGCGTTTGTCACCGTGAACATCGGGCTTGTGGCTCCGGTCAGCGGTGTGTTCGTGTTGAAAAACCATTGGTAATGCAACGTCGGGTCGCCATTCGCAACCACCATGAACGCCGCGTCCTCGCCCGCCACAACTGTCCGGTTCGTCGGTGAGGAAACGATGGACGGACCGACCGGAGGCGGCGCAGACGGCAGCCCTTGCAGCAACGCGAAAAATTGTCGCGCAGCGCCGGGGGACACTGGATTGGTCGAGACGAAGTTGCCCTCGGAATCGAACGTGTTGGTGGCGATGGCCGGCCAGTTGGTCAGCGGCGCGGCGATGTCCGTGGCTGCCAGCACGCGGTAGAAACCGTTGTTTGTTCCGCCGCTGCCGGACAGCACGATGCCTTGCGGGACCAACGAAACATTCGTGATGACCAGCGGCCCGGACGGCGCGGGCGGTTCCGTTTCGCCGACAAAGGGAGTCACGTCCGCGTAAGTGTCGCCGATGCGGATTTCGTCTGCGGTGAATTCCGCGTAACTGCCCGCGCCCGACGCGCCGACGAACAGGCGCACGCCGTTGAAATCGAAATTGGTTGAACCGATTTGCGCCGCGCTGGCCTGGCCGATGGCCGGTTCGTTTGTCAGGAGCGGGTTGATGAAGAGGTAGGCGTTGTCGTTGCCGGGTTGATGGTCCACGCGGATGACCAGGAACGAAACCTGGGCGGCGGGATTGGTGGAGTAATTCGCGTTGGCAGCCTGGCCGCTGAAGAACAATCCCCAATTGGTCAGTGTGTTGTCGGAGGCGGTTGTGCCTTTTCCGACGGCGAGACGTTCGGTGGCGTTGGTGCGGATTTGAAAACTGGCCGCGCGGACAAAATCATTTCCGCCGCGCAACGCCAGCAGGCTGATCCAAGTGGTGCCGCTGTTGCGGACAAAATCGTTGGTGCGCATGAAGGAAACGTTCGCGCCGCCAGACGCCGTGATGAACACGGATCTGCCGGTGGTCACCAGCGTGTATCCCGATGCGTCCGTGTAGCTGAGACTGTCGGCGAGAATGGAATCGCCCGTGGCCGCCGACCACGGAGTGGCCCAGCCCAGCCCCCCGTTTTGTGCCGACAACGGTTGTCCTTGTCCGTAATCGAATCCCTCATAAGCAACGAGGCCGGCGAATGTCGGAGTGTTTAATTGAAAGCAAAGCGTAACGACACCGCAGAGCGCCGCGAAACAACGATTGAACGACAGATTGAACATGGTCGAGGACAATAACACACTGCGGAATGAGTGCGAGGCAAGTGCAATGCGGATTTCTGCAAACGACCCACGAAAAAATGCACCCAACGCGATTTCCGGCCCTGAATCGCCGGAACACACCCGGTTTTGCGGCCTATTTTGCGGAGGCTGGTCGCTGGTAGATGCGCCATTCGAAACCGCCCAGGTTGAATTCGGGCAGTTCGCTGGGTGGCACGGTGGGCATGCCTTCGATTTTGACCAGGGTGAACCCCGCCGCGTTCGTCAGGTCCACAGAACCCGCGATGCGGCGGTTGGAGAGGTTGATCAGCACAAAAAACTCGTTCTTTTCTTTCTTTCGTGTGAACGAAAAGACGTCCCCTGAAGCGGGGGTTTTCAGCCAGGCGGCCCGTTTGT
>DAOLDN010000283.1:0-5310 GCA_035327385.1 Verrucomicrobiota bacterium
CAAAACTCTACGCTTTGTCGGACTTCGGAAGATACTTGTTTTAGTTATGCTCGGCGAAGCGATCATCAAAGGCATGGCGGTCACGGCGAAGAATTTCGCCCTCAGCTACGTTTCCGAGGAACGACTGCCGACAGTGCAATACCCGGAGGAACGCCAGCCGTTGCCGGAAGCCACGCGGCAGTTCCCGTTCCTCGTTTACGACACTGACGATCCGATGAAGGGCCTGCGCTGCGTCGCGTGTCAGATTTGCGAGAAGGAATGCCCGCCCAAGTGCATCTACATCGTCAAGAGCAAGGACAAGAAGCCGGACTACAAGAACCAGATGCAGTTCTATCCGGCCACGTTCGACATTGATCTCTCCGTCTGCATGAGCTGCGGCATCTGTGCCGAGGTCTGCCCGTTTGAATCCATCAAGATGGACACGGAATTTGAACTGTCGAACACCGACCGTTTTGGCGGCCTGCTGGTCAATAAGCATCAACTGGCCAAGTCCAACGAACATTATCGAAAGATTCACCCCGCAGACGCAGCCGCTTCAGACGCAGTTATTGCAGCCGAACTCGCGAAGGCCGAGGCAAAGGCCAAAGCCGCAGCCGCCGCAAAAGCCGCCACCCCGGCCCAACCAGCGGCAACGAAATAAATTCCGTTCAGGCTGCCGTCGAGTCCACCTGCGAGCATCAGCGGCGCGAAGCGTCTTGGAGTGCGCCAGCCCACTGGCGCTTTTCGACCGATAAATACCAATCCCGCTATTCCTGTGTTCATTCCGCCTTCGCGCCTTGATTTTTGATTCGATTCCAGACACCCTGCGCCGGGTTTTTCGACGGGTAATAGTGATGTCAGAATCTATTGACCAAATCTTTGTCACTCTGAAGCACTGGCTGGTGGCTTTGTTTCCGCCGGCAGTTCAACCGCTGGTTTCCATAGTCCTGATCGTTGCCGCAATTCTCGGCGTCTTTGCCACACTTTTCGCCATCACAACCGTCTTCGAGCGCAAAGGTCTGGCTCGAATTCAAAATCGTTACGGCCCGAACCGCGTCGGAATTCCCTTCACGGACATCAGCCTCTTCGGCTTCGGCCAGCCCATCGCCGACGGCATCAAGGCGCTCATCAAGGAGGATTTCGTTCCGCGCGCGGCGGACAAGATCGTCCACTTCCTTGCGCCGCTGGCCATGCTCGTTCCCATCTCGCTGACCTTCGCCGTCCTGCCCATCGGCCGTAACATGACCGCCACCGACATGGACGCCGGGCTGCTGTTCTTTTTCGCCGTCGGCGCAGGCACGGAACTCGCCGTGTTCATGGCGGGCTGGTCCAGTCGCAACAAATACTCGCTGTTCGGCGCCATGCGCGCGATAGCGCAAATGATCAGCTACGAACTGCCTCTCATCCTTTCCACCGTCACCGTCGTGATGATCGTCGGCTCGCTGTCGCCGTTGAAAATCGTGGAGGCGCAGGCCGGTTACGGAGGCTGGCTGCCGGATTGGTTTGTATTCACACCGTGGGGATTTGCCGCGTTCCTGTTGTTCATCATCGCCGCCACCGCCGAGTCCAATCGCTCGCCATTCGACCTCCCGGAAGGCGAGTCAGAGATCATCGCCGGTTACTTTCTGGAATACTCCGGATTCAAGTTCGCCATTTTTTTTATGGCGGAATATTTCGGGATGTTCGCCGCCGGCGGCATGGCTGCGACTCTGTTCCTCGGCGGATATGCAGCACCGGCAGAATGGCTGACTTGGATTCCCAGTTGGGCGTGGTTCATCGCCAAAACGATGGGCTTCATCTTCTTCCTCATCTGGATCCGCGGCACGGTGCCGCGCCTGCGGCAGGATCAATTGATGAACTTCGCCTGGAAATTCATGCTTCCGATGGCGCTCATCAACATCGTTGCAGCCGCCTGCTGGCATTTCATAGGACACGGATTCACGCGCTGGTTTGTGTGCGGTTCGATTGTCGTTGTTTCATACCTTCTGCTCGGTCGCGGTCTGATGAGCGGCCAACAGATCACAAAACGCACGTATCGTTACGCGGATTGATTTCAAACACGATGAATCCACAAGCACCAAGCGCCAAACTCCAAGCACCGGAGAAATACCAAACTCCAAACTTCAGGGGCGCTGCCCATGGTTTGGAATTTGATGTTTGGAGCTTCTCTGGAGCTTGGAGCTTGGAATTTGGAACTTCGAGCCGCACGTTCGCGCACAGGATCAAATGACAATCGCTTTCACCATTCTCGCCGCGCTGACCATCGCCGCTTCCGTGGCCGCGATGTCGCTGCGCAATCTGGTGCATTGCGCGCTGTCATTGGCGGTGGCATTTGCGGGGCTCGCGATGCTTTACCTGCAACTGGACGCGCAATTCGTCGGCTTCGCCCAAATCCTGGTTTACATCGGCGCGGTGGCCATCCTGATCGTTTTTGCGATCCTGCTGACGCGCGGCAGCGAGCCTCCGCAACAAGGCATCCTTTCCGGCGGGTGGACTGCGGGCATTGCCATCGCGGCAGTTGTCGCAGGGTTGTTGATTGGGGCCGTCAACCGCAGCGCCGTTCTGACGACACCATCCACGCCACAACCCGAAGCCACCGTCAAACAGATCGGCAACGAACTGATGACGAACTACGTGCTGCCGCTCGAAGTCATCGGCCTGTTGCTGACCGCCGCGCTGATCGGAGCAGTGATCATTGCGATGAAAGAAGAACGCAAATGAAGCGCCAACATCCAACATCCAACATCCAGAGAAGCACCAAGCTCCAAACTGCAAGTGAGCGTTCGCGTGCAGGTTTTGGAGGTTGGAATTTGGAGCTTCTCGGGAGCTTTACTCGCGATTCATCGGAGTTGGAACTTGGAATTTGGAGGTTTTCCGAATGACTCCTCTCGCTGGCTATCTCGTTCTGAGTGCGATGCTTTTCAGCATCGGCCTTGCCGGCGCGCTTACGCGGCGCAACGCCATCATCGTGTTGATCGGCATCGAACTCATGCTCAACGCGGCGAACTTGAACTTCATCGCATTCTGGCGTTTCAGCGAGAATCCGGAGGCGATGACTGGCGTGTTGTTCGTGATTTTCTCGATCGGCATCGCGGCAGCGGAAGCCGCAGTGGGTCTGGCGCTCATCATCGCGATTTACCGCCATTACAAGACCGCGAATGTGGATGAAGTGAATTCGTTGAAGGGATGAAAACAATCAACGCCAAGACGCAAAGACGCAAAGACGCGAGGCTAGAGGTTCAGCCGGTCGCGCAGGCGCTGCTCAATGACGGCCATTTCTGTCGGGTTCAATTCGCCCAGCCTCCGCTCCAGCTTCGCCGCCGGCACAGATTGAACTTGTTGAAGATGAAATGCGCCTTCTTTCAGGAATGGTTTTGGGACGGCGTGTTCCCACGGATTGCCACGCAAACTTCGCGTGTGAGGCAGCACGGTGATCAATGCGAGTTCGTCATCGGCGGGATAGTCGGTAAGGAGCAGGCAGGGACGCACCTTGGCTGCCAGCCCCAGGTCAACCATCCAGACCTCACCGCGACTTGGACGGGGCATCCTGTTTCTCCAGTTTGTCGAGTTCCTGAAACGCGAGGTCGGCAGCTTGCGCTGCCCATTCGAGTTCCTCGCGTTCGTCCTCCAGTTCAAACACGCGACGGGCGATGGCACGGCGTTCCTCGCGTTTCAGTTTGGGAAGCTCGCTCAAGATCTCTGTGGCGCTCA
Organism: Verrucomicrobiota bacterium; assembly: GCA_035327385.1. Lineage (GTDB taxonomy): Bacteria > Verrucomicrobiota > Verrucomicrobiia > Limisphaerales > JADLHS01 > DAOLDN01. The sequence goes on from DAOLDN010000283.1 coordinate 3,691, forward strand.
TGAATACAAGCTACCAACATGGACGGTATTCAGCAAGCGATGAAGCGAAAGCAGCGGTGGGTCTGGCGCTCATCATTGCGATTTACCGGCATTACCGGACCGCGAACGTGGATGAAGTGAATTCGTTGAAAGGATCACAATGAGTTGGGAGTCAATTGATCCAAGCAAACCAAACGACACCGAGTTAATTGGTGACGAGCCTTTCGACATCATTTCTGAAGCCTTGGACAAAGTTGTAGCCTGTTATCAGAAAGATTTGGGACGTAAGCCTGCAACGGTTGAGTTAGTAAAAACGTTTGAACACGTACTCGCGCCAAGGTTCTTTGAAACTGTTTTGGACGGTGGAACAACGGAACTTGTGTCTGTGTCGTTCAAGGTCAAAAAAATTCCGAAGCGACAGAAATATCAGGCCGGTGATTTTGTTAAGGCCCAACTTGCAGATGGGAGAGAAGTTTTTGGCCGGGTTTTTGAAGTCGGGCCGTTTGGCCCGTTAGTAGGAGTCTATGATTCTGCTGGACTTGAATCGCCCGCGTTGGAGGAATTGCGGAAACGGAAGTTGATCGTGAAGGTTTTCCCAATTCACAAGGAGTTGATGGAGGCGCGCTCTTGGCTTGTTTTTGATCATCTTCCGATTGACGCATTCGACGACAACCAGCCCCGAGCGCCAATATCGATTTCAGGATTTAACGAACAACTTAATGCAGCAAATTGTTTTTACGGTTTGCCATACACAAATCGTCACGGATTAGACGAGTATTTGAATCGCTAAAATGCCTTGGATCGTCAAAAACCTCTGGCTGATTCCCGCGCTGCCGATGCTGGCGGCGGGATTGACCGCGCTTGCACCGCAGCGCTGCCGCAAGTTCGCCGCGTCGCTGGCCATTGGCTCGATGATCGGTGCGTTCCTGCTGTCGCTTTGTGCGTTCGCCCACGCGTTGCAGGTTGGCCCCGATGGTCCAAAGGAATTCTTCAATTTCGACTGGCTGCACTTTGCCGCAGGCGACGCGGGCGTTCTCAAACTGGGTTGGGTGCTCGATCCACTCACGGCGGTGATGCTCGTGATGGTCACGTTTGTCGGCATGCTGATTTTCATCTACAGCGTCGGCTACATGGCGCACGACGAAAACTTCACGCGCTTCTTCACTTTCCTGTCGTTGTTTGCCGGCGCGATGCTCGGCGTGGTAATCGCGAACACCCTGTTGTTGCTGTTCATCTCGTGGGAACTGGTCGGCCTCACGTCGTATCTGCTTATCGGTTTCTGGTATCACAAACCCAGCGCGTCGGCGGCGGCAAAGAAAGCGTTCATCACCACGCGCGTCGGCGACGTGTTTTTCTTTCTCGGCATGATGTGGCTGTATCACGAAACCGGCACGCTGCTATTCTACGACGGCGGCGCGGGCTGTCTGGAACAATCAGCGCTCGCGGGAGTCGTTGCCAAAACCACGAGCCTTGGACTGGCGGCTTCAACTTGCATCGGTCTGTTGATCTTTGCCGGTGCGGTCGGCAAGTCCGGCCAGGTACCGCTGCACGTTTGGCTGCCGGATGCGATGGAAGGCCCGACGCCCGTCAGCGCGCTTATCCACGCCGCAACGATGGTGGCGGCGGGTGGGTTTCTCGTGG
>DAOLDN010000284.1:0-5289 GCA_035327385.1 Verrucomicrobiota bacterium
AGAGGGCTGCCGCAGTCCAAGACGCTGGCGCGCAGTTCGACATCACCAAGTCTTTTCACGGCTACAGATTTTATGAAACTGCTCTATAGGCTGAAGTTCGAACTCCAGCGATGCGGTTGACAATCAGCCCCGCCGCAACGAACCCGAATGTGCCCGTCACAAACGTCGCCGATCCAAGTCCGCCGTTGCAGTTGAGCCGCGTGCCCTCTTCCGCGTCCGGGCGCGTTTCGCAGATGGTTCCGTCCTCGCCGGCAAACACGGGCGGTTCGGGGGAGAACACGCAGTCCACGCCCATGCTTTTTCCGTCCACCGGAAAATCATGATGTTTGCGAAGGCGTTTGCGGACTTCGGCCAGCAGTCTGTCGTGAGTGACTTTGGACAGGTCTGCAACGCGGACGGCGGCGGCGGCGCGACGACCCCCAGCGCCACCGCAGGCGACGACTGGAATCCGCCGCTGGCGACAGCGGGCCAGCAACAGCGTTTTGTTCGTCACACCGTCAATGGCATCAAGAACGTAATCGAACCGGGGCGACAACAACGTTTCCGCGGTGGTTTCTGAAAAGAACTGCGGCTGCACGATGACGCGGCACGCGGAATGGATGGCGCGGATGCGTTCGGCCATCACGTCCACCTTTGGCCGACCCACCGTTCCGTCCAAGGCATGGATCTGACGGTTGACGTTGCTGATGCAGACTTCATCGAGGTCCACCAGCGTCAGTGTGCCAATGCCGGAACGGGCCAGCGCTTCCACCGCCCACGATCCGACGCCGCCGATGCCAACGACGCACACGTGCGCCGCGTGAAGTCGCTGGATGCCGTCGTTGCCGAAAAGTCGCTGGATTCCGCCGAAGCGTGTTTCGCCGTCACTCATTCCGGCGTTGAAAGTAATCGCCGGTGCCGCTTTGCCAAGCCTGAGTCGCGAACGGGAGTTAAATCACGCCCTCGAACACCCGCGCGAGGCGGTTGTTGACATAGACGCAATTTCGATGGCCGAAGAGTTGTTTGCGGCGTTTTTCGATCCGGACGGAGGCGCGCTCATCTTCTCCGACGACAAAGTCGAAGACTTCCTCGACCGGCTCGTTGAAGATGCGTCGGGATTTGAAAACCGGCTTTTTGTCCACCTCTATGAGCAGGCTGCCGGCAAGCTGGTTGAAGCTGAATTCCACGACGTGTTTTTCCGTTGATCCGACTTCGACTTTGAATTTCATGCGTTTGCTCCCAAAAGTTGGTTTTCAGGATGCATCCTTTGTGCCACACAGGCGAGTGACCGCGTGGAAAACCAACGGAGAGAACCGGGTGTGGCACATATAACGTTGCACCCCCAGCGATTCCGGGCCGGTCGCAAGCCGGTGGAAATTGACGTGTCGGAGAGGCGATCGCAAAGGCGTGGAGACAGGGGCATGGAACTGTCCAAAACCCGAACAATCCGCATCCTGGCTTATCATTCCAGTGAGGCCTTGATCGCGGAAGCCTCGGTCGTCGGTGGCGTGCAAGCCGAGCCGGTGCAAACGAAGGCGACCGCACCCTCTTTTGCGGCCAATGTACGGGCAAAGGATTCAACCGCGCCGTCGCTGCCAAGCACCACTTTGTTCGGTTGATACACCGAGTGTGCGGCACGCACCAATTCCTTGTGCGCCGGCACGCTTGAGTCGCCCGCAATCACGACCCGGTGCGGCTCCTGCAACGCGAAATGGAGCGCGTGCAGCATGTAGGACACGGCGTGTGGGATTCGCTCCAGACGCGTGGCGAAAAGCCGCAGCGTGGCTTCGGCGGCTTTGCGAAAATCATCGCGCCCGGTGATGGCCGCCAGTTTCAACAACGCGAGCGTGGCAACGGAATTGCCGGAAGGTTCCGCGCCATCGTAATCGTCCTTCACTCGCAGTATCAGATCGGTCGCGTCGCCGGTGGTTTGCCAGAAACCGCCGTTTTCGCTGTCGTAAAACTTCGCGATCATGGCATCGGCGAGTTCAATCGCAAAGTCAAGGTGCGCGGGCCGGAGCGTGGCCTCGTAAAGATGAATCACGCCGTCGAGCAGGAACGCGTAACCTTCCAGCAATTGCACGTTGTCGCGCACGCCATCGCGCCAGCGGTGGAACAGCGTGCCCGGGAGCATTGCCGGTTGCCGGTTGCCGATCGCAGGCGGGGCAGGTGGTTGCCACAATTCTTCGCGAATAAACGTCACATTCCTTTCGGCTGCGCGCCGATAAGCTTCATCCCCCAACACGGCGTAAGCCCGCGCGAACGCGCCCAGCATCAAACCGTTCCAAGAGGCGAGAATTTTATCGTCCAAATGCGGCCGGACGCGATTGGAGCGGGCGTCCCGCATTTTCTGGATTGCCGAAGCCAGCGGCGTCTTGTCGCCTTCCGGCGTGTCGGGATTGACGACGCTCAACACGTTCAAGCCCTGCAACGGTTGAGGATGGCTGTGATCCACAAAATTGCCCTGCTTCGTGATGCCGAAATGGCGCGCGGCCACGTTGAATTCCTCGGGCGACAGGAGTTTCGACAGTTCGCCGTGCGTCCAGCAATAGAACTTTCCCTCCTGCCCTTCGCTGTCCGCGTCTTCGGCGGAATAAAAACCGCCGTCGGGATGCGTCATGTCTCGCAGCACGTAATCGAGAATGTCCCGCGCTGTCGCACTGAAATCAGTTTCACCCGCTGTGTTGCGTGTTGCGTGTTGCGTGATGAGATGCGCATCGAGATACAATTGTGCGAGTTGCGCATTGTCGTAGAGCATTTTCTCGAAATGCGGCACAAGCCATTCCGCGTCCACGGAATAACGCGCGAAGCCGCCGCCCAGTTGGTCGTGAATGCCTCCCGCCGCCATGCGTTCGCAGGTGTGCAACACCATCCGCGTGGCGTCGTCATCCTTGAAACGCCTGGCGTAGCGCAGCAGAAACGACGGCTGGCTGGGTTGCGGAAATTTTGGCGCGCCGCCAAATCCGCCGTGTCGAGGATCGTAGGCGTCCTTGAACAATTGGCCCGCGTGCCGCAGCCAGTCCGCGGTCGGCGACGTACCCGGCGTGTTCATTCCGGATGTCGCGGCTTCGAGACGCGCGTGCAATTCGGCTGCGGACGCGGTCATTTCCTCGCGACGCTCCTTCCAGATGGCGGCAATCTGCCTGAGCAACTGGGGAAAACTCGTGCGTCCATGACGATTGTCCGGCGGGAAATAGGTTCCTCCAAAGAACGGCTTCAAATCCGGAGCAAGAAACACGTTCAACGGCCAGCCGCCGGAACCTGTCGTGGATTGCACGAACGTCATGTAAATCTTGTCCACGTCCGGTCGTTCCTCGCGGTCCACCTTGATGCTGACGAAATGCGCGTTGAGGATGGCAGCGATCTCATCGCTCTCGAACGACTCCCGTTCCATGACGTGACACCAATGGCACGTCGAATACCCGATGCTCAGGAAGATGGGTTTGTTCTCCGAGCGCGCCCTTGCGAAGGCTTCGTTGCCCCACGCGAACCAGTCCACGGGATTGTGCGCGTGCTGCAACAGGTAGGGCGATTTTTCCCGTGCGAGACGGTTGGTATATTTGTGGGTGGCGGACATGACGACTTAAAACATCCAAGCACCAAGCTCCAACATCCAGAGAAATCTCAAACTTCAAACAACGGAGGCGGCGCATGGAACTGCGTCGAATCGCTCGATTCACCCGGCTGAGGGAAGCATGGATGTTCGCCTTGGTTCAATGTTCGGGATTTGGCGACTGGAGCTTCTCTGGAGCTTGGTGCTTGGGATTTGGAGCTTTGCCTCAGGCTCTGCGAATAAGTTTCGCAGCCGCCCAGCCCACCAGAACGAGCGCAGAAAGAATGACCCAGTTGTATCTGCTGCCGTAAGTGCCCGTGTAATGGTTGCTGATCATGATGAACACGACCGGCAGAACGATGAAAGTGTTGTGCTTTGAGCGGGCCTTGGCGCGGGCGCCTTCTTCGAGATTGGGCGTCTGACCGGCGTTGAGCGCGGCCACCATCCGGCGCTGCGCCGGGAGTATTCGCATCCAGACGTTGGCGGCCATGATCGTGCCCATCATCGCGCCCAGTTGCATGTAAGCGCCGCGGCCCGTGAAGTAACGGCACGCGACATACGCACCAACCACGACCAGAATGTAGGAGACGATGACGCCCACCGCGTTGTTCCTGCAAAATTTCCACAACAAATCATAAGCCGCCCAGCCCGCCAGCAACATTCCCACGCTCAGGCCGATTGCCTTGCCTTTGCTGATGACCGGGTCCTCAAAATCCACAAGCAGGCTGCCGTGATAAAACATCAGGCCAAACAACAACATGCCCGTGATCCATGTGATACCCGCCTCCCATTTGAACCAATGCAGCTTCGTGGGCATCAGTTTTGGGACCTTCTGTTTTTCCACCGCGTAGAAACCGCCGCTGTGGACCATCCAAACAAATTTCTTTTCCGCCCCCGCCTCCTTGGATTCCTTTTCCAGTTCCTCGAAACGTCCGTCGAGCCAGGTGAAGTAAAACGTGGCGCCGACCCACATGATGCCCGCGAAGACGTGTATCCACCGGAGCGCCAGATCGAGCCATTCGTTGAAGCTGAAGGTCATAATTGACATCGCTGACGGCAGCGACTTGTGTCCAAGTTGGGCGGAAACGTCCGCGGGTCAAGTATAGATTTCCCCGAAACCAGGGCGCGGCGCGTTGTTTGTGTCCGTCCACCTCCATAGTGCGCTCTTGCCTTCGCCGTGGAGGCTGGCAACTTTGTCCATCCATGAGCACGCTCAATCAGGACGACATCCTCAATGCGCTCAAGTCCGTGAAATATCCGGGCTATTCGCGCGACATTGTATCCTTCGGCCTCGTCAATAACGTCGCCGCCGACCAGGGCGCGGTGAGCGTTTCGATGCAATTGACTTCCGCCAATCCTGACGCCGCGCGCCAGATCAAGGAGGAAAGCGAGCGCGTCTTGAAGGCGCTGCCGGGCGTGAACAGGGTCCATGTGCAGGTCAGTCAGCCTGCCGCCGCTCCGGGCGCGCAGCCGCCGGGTTCATTGCCACAGCCGAATCGCGTCCCGGGTGTCAAACGCGTCGTCGCCGTCGCCAGCGGCAAGGGCGGCGTGGGCAAGTCCACCATGTCCGTCAACCTCGCGTGCGCGCTGAATCATCTGGGAGCGCGTGTCGGCCTGTTGGACTGCGACATTTACGGGCCGAGCATCCCGTTGATGATGGGCATCCGCCAGAAACCGATGCTCAGTGACGATGAAAAGATGATCCCGCCCACAAGTCACGGTGTCCGGTTGATGAGCATCGGATTCTTGTTGGAAGA
>DAOLDN010000285.1:0-5283 GCA_035327385.1 Verrucomicrobiota bacterium
ACGTCCTTCCGCCTCTCTGCCTGCTGACAGCTTCAGCCAGCATGTCACGGTCACGGGAGAAGATGACGCGACCCAACTGTGTGGCCCGGTCCAGGAGTTGATCATCGGGAAGCCTGGTTGTTCCGTCTTGTTGCGAAGTCAGCACATCCACGCCGCGTCGCCTTAATCCGCGCGTGATGGCCAGGGGCACATGCACATCCATGTAAAGGGGCAGGCTCACATGGATTTGGCCAAAGCACGCAGTCGTCGTTGTAATGGAGACTGCCCGGTGCCACGCATGGTCTTTAGTTCAGATTCCTGCCGGGCGATTTCTTCGTCGAATGCCGGCGCGTGATCGTAGTAATAGGCCAGTGCGGCGTGGATTTCCGCGAGCGACAGTTGGGGATGTTGTTCGTGAATCGCGTCCGCGCTCCAGCCATAGGCGAGATGGTCGAGCACTACTTCAATGACCTTGATGTTTGCGCCGTCAATCCACGCCACCCCGCGCTCGTCCAACACAATGTGGGTCTTGGTCTCTGCCGCAGTCATGGGCCAAGGCTATCATCATCTCGCAACTGGAGCAACTGACGATGTTTCAAGTCATTCAGTAGTTGATTCCCTCGCCCGTCGTCGCATATTCGGCGTATGGACAAAGATCAGGTTGCGCAAATCCTCGTGGACATCGGCACGTTGCTGGAGTTGAAGGGCGAAAACCCCTTCAAGACGCGCGCCTACGCCAATGCCGCGCGCACGCTCGAAAGTCTCAACGAACCGCTCGCAAAGATTGTTGCCGAGAAACGTCTCGGTGAGACCAAGGGAATCGGCGAGGCGTTGGAACAGAAAATCACCGAACTCGTCGAGACCGGCAAACTGAAGTATTACGAGGAACTCAAAGCGTCCATTCCTCCGGGACTCATCGAACTGCTCGACATTCCCGGCCTCGGCCCAAAGAAGATTCAGGCGATGCAAAAGAAGCTGGGCGTGGATTCCGTCGAGAAACTGGAAGCCGCGTGCAAGGCGGGCAAGGTCGCCGAACTGGACGGCTTTGGTGAAAAGACGCAGACGAATATTCTGGAAGGCATCGAGCGTCGCCGGCTTTACGCTTCCAAACATCTGCTGGCGGACGCGTTGATCGCCGCCGAGCCGTTGCTGGAAAGTCTGCGCGATCATCCTGACGTGACGCGGTGCAGCACAGCGGGAAGCTTGCGCCGTTTCAAGGAGACGATCGGCGACATTGACCTGCTGGCATCGTCGAAAAAACCGGTGGACGTCATCCAGTATTTCGTCGAGCAACCCGGCATCATCAAGATCATCGTGCAAGGCGACACGAAGGCGAGCGTGATCCTTGAGGGCGGCATCCAATGCGACCTGCGCGTAGTCAGCGACGCCGAATTTCCATTCGCCCTGGCGTATTTCACCGGCAGCAAGGAGCACAACATCGTGATGCGTCAACGCGCCATCGCGCGCGGCTTGCGACTCAACGAATACGGCCTGTTCAAATCCAAGGAGGAAACGCGCGACCCGAAACTGCTCGTTTCCTGCGCGGACGAAGCGGAGATTTACGAGAAACTGGAACTCGCATTCGTTCCGCCGGAACTGCGCGAAGATCATGGAGAGTTTGAAGCCGCAGAAAATGGAAAACTGCCGCGCCTCGTCGAGTGGACGCATCTGAAGGGCGCGCTGCACAATCACTCGACATGGAGCGACGGCCACAACACGCTGGTGGAAATCGCCGCGCACATGGAGGAACTGGGGCTCGAATACTGGGCCATCACGGACCATTCGCGCGCTTCATTCCAGGCGAACGGCCTCGACGCCAAACGGCTTCGCCAGCAGATCAAGGACATCGCAGTGTTGAATGAAAAACTCCGCGATGGCGGCAGCGAGTTCCAGTTGTTGACGGGTTGCGAGGTGGACATTCTCAAGGATCGCCTGGATTTTGACGACGACCTGCTCGCGGAACTCGACGTGGTTGTCGCCAGCCTGCACGTTCCTGCAAACAACGAGGCCGAGAACACCAAACGACTGATTCGCGCCGCGCAAAACAAATTCGTCCACATGCTCGGCCATCCCACGGGCCGGCTGTTGCTCGAACGTGAGCCGTATCCGGTGAACATCGAGGCGGTGATCGACGCCTGCGCCGAGACCGGCACGTGGATTGAACTCAACAGCAATCCGTATCGCTTCGATCTCGACTGGCGGCTCTGGCCCTACGCGAAGAAGCAGGGCGTGAAGTGCGTCATCAATCCCGACGCGCATCGCAACGATCAGGCGGGATTTCTGCGTTTCGGCGCAGGCATCGCGCGCAAAGGCTGGCTTGGCCCGAACGACGTCATCAACACGCTGACGCTGGAGAAATTACGCAAGGAGCTGGGCCGGAAACGCGGTAAGTGAGGTACATGCCGCACGGCGGCTTGCCTCAAATCATGTGGCAGAACATGGCGTCGCGTAGTTTGGGTTCAAACCATGTGCTCTTGGGCGGCATGATGCCGCCGGCGTCGGCGATGCTCATCAAATCCTCGATGCTCGTCGGGAACATGCTGAAAGCGCAGGCGTATTCGCCGCTGTTCACAAGCTTTTCCAATTCCGCCGTGCCTCGGATGCCGCCCACGAAATTGATGCGTTTGCTGGTGCGCGGATCGTCAATGCCGAACATCGGCGCGAGCACCAGTTTCTGAAGCAATGTCACATCGAGACTCTCGATCGGCTCGTTCGTCGCCGTGAGTTGCGGATGGAACTTCAAAGCGAGCCAGCGCCCTTCAATGAACAAGGCGAGTTCGTGTTTGCGAGCAGGTGACGGTGCACCACCGGGTTTGATGTCGAAAACTGCGGAGAGTTTTTCCAGCAACTGCGCGGCGCTGAGACCGTTCAAATCCTTCAACACGCGATTGTAAGGACGGATTTGCATCTGGTTGTGAGGAAAAATGACCGAAAGGAATCGAGCGCTCTGACCGTCGCCTTTGCGTGATTGGAACACACGTGCCGCTGCTGCGCTGCGATGATGACCATCGGCGATGTAGAGAAAGGGAATCTTCGCAAACTCCGCCTCGATGAAACGGACGCCGCCGGCATCGTTGACCGACCACGCGGTGTGCCGCACGCCGTCCGTGGCCGTGAAATCCACGTCCGGTTTTTCAGTCGTGCGTCTGGCGACGAATTCATCCAACGTGCCAACCGCGCGATACGTCAGAAACACCGGGCCGGTCTGCGAGTTTAGAGTTTCAATGTGACGAACGCGATCATCCTCCTTGTCCGGTCGCGTGAACTCGTGCTTCTTGATGATGCCTGACAAATACTCCTCGCAACTGGCGGCCGCCACGAGCCCGGTCTGCGAGTGGCGACCCATGATCTGGCGATACAGATAAAATGCCGGTTGCGAATCCCGTCGCAGCGCGCCCTGGGCAATGAGCTTCTGGAAATTCTCCCTGCCCTTCGCATAGACTTGCGGCGAATACAGGTCCGTGCCGGGCGGCAGGTCAATCTCCGGTTTGCTGACGTGCAGGAAACTGAGCGGGTTGGCGTCCGCCATCTGACGCGCTTCCTCCGACGACATCACGTCGTAGGGCAATTCGCAGATTTGCGAAGCCAGTTCGGTTTTTGGTTTCAGGGCGGCAAAGGGTTTGATGGTCGCCATAGAGCCGCGGAACTTACGAAAATCCGCAGCCGAACGCACGCACGAACCGGGGCGTATTACAGGCCAAGTTTCAGCCCCGCCATCCCGCGTCGGAAACGATACCGCGGAAAGCAGGAAGTTAACTGGCCAGAATTGACACACTCTCGCCTCGATTCTGGACAATCATTTCATGGGAACGGCTTTTTCACGGTGGAACCGCCAACACAACGCAGGGCATGGCAACTGCTTAACCTCCGGTCAGTCGCACCTGGAAGCCGCCATGACGCCACAGGTGTGTCGCCTCACTTGCCGGGCGTCGGTTGAATGATGAACAAAAGCCGCAACAACTGGTTACGTCCCGTCACACTGGGTTTTCTGGTGTGGCTGACGTGGATGAGCGCAGCGCAAGCCGCGCCGGTGTTGCCTGACGTCACGCCGGACGCACCCGCATGGACCGCGCAACGGTGGGTGATCGTCTGTTCCATCGTCGCGCTCGTCGCGCTGACGGCAATGGTGCCCGTTGTTTCGTTGAAACGCGGTTCGCGCTTCAACACCGAAAACGCCGGTCTCGACGGAGACGCGCCGAACGACAGCGGCCACCTGTTGGAGGTGCTGCTGGAAAACAGCAACGACCGGATCTATTTCAAGGACCGCGAGTCGCGCTTCGTCCAGTTCAGCAAAGGCATTCTCCAACATTTCAAGGTGGAAGGCCCCGAAGCGCTGAAAGGCAGGACCGATTTTGACTTCTTCACCCGTGAGCATGCCCAGCCGGCTTACGACGACGAACAGGAGATCATGCGCACCGGAAAACCCATCGTCGGCAAGGTCGAAAAGGAAACCCATGTGGACGGTCGCACCACCTGGACGCGCACCAACAAAATGCCCTGGCGCGATCGCAACGGAAACATCATCGGCGTCGTCGGCATCTCCACGGATGTGACCGCGCTCAAGGAAACCGAGGCGAAACTGGCGTTCGAGCGTGAACTGTTGCGCACGCTGCTGGACAACATTCCCGTCAGCATCTATTTCAAGGACCTCCAGTCCCGCTTCGTTCGCATGAGCAAGGCCAAGACCCACAAGACTCTCAAGCACGCTTCCGAGGGCGACACCAGCGCCTTCAACCGGAAACTGACCGCGCAAGCCGCCACCACCGGTTCGGACACCGACCTGCTGACGGGCAAGACGGACTTTGACCTGTTCTCCGAGGAACACGCCCGTCAGGCGTTTGCCGACGAACAGGAAATCATCCGCACCGGCACCCCCATCATCGGCAAGGTCGAGAAAGAAACCCACCACAACGGCGACGTCACCTGGGTGCTCACCTCCAAACTGCCGTGGCGCGACAGCGAGGGAAAAATCATCGGCACCTTCGGCATCTCCAGCGACATCACCGCGCTCAAAAAGACCCAGGCCGAATTGGAGGTCATCCACAAAAGCCTCGTACAGGCCTCACGAATGGCCGGCATGGCGGAAGTGGCCACCGACGTCCTCCACAACGTCGGCAACGTCCTCAACAGCGTCAACGTCTCCTGCTCCCTCGTCCTGGACCGCGTTCAGGAGGTCAATTTCGACAACCTCGCCAGGATTCCGGCGATGCTCAATGAACATGCCGGCCGACTGGACGAGTTCCTCACACGCGACGCGCGCGGCAAACATCTCCCCGGCTACCTGGAGGCCCTGTCTCAGACTTT
>DAOLDN010000286.1:0-5251 GCA_035327385.1 Verrucomicrobiota bacterium
GGGGCCGAGTTCCAGTTTTCCTGTTTTCACGGGAGTCAATGCGATCAAAAGCGGTACGAGAGTGTAATCCGTTTCACCGACCCTCACTCGTTGTTGCGGTCCTTGCGCGTTATTGCCGATGGTGAAGCCCTCGGCGGGCATGGATTGAAGGTTGAAGTTGCCGAAGTTTTGTAATCCTCCATGAAAATACAATTCCAGCACGGCCACGATGGTTTCGCCCACAAAAACCTCCTTGCGCGGCAGGGACAATTTCATGAAGGCCAGTTGGGATCCAGACTGGATGGATTGCGGCGATGGCGAACCGGGTTTGAGAACGTTCAGTTTGAGCGGCTGCGAGGAGAGCGTTTGTCCGCCCACGTTGACCGTGAGGGCTGGAATGGTGAATTCACCGGCCTGTCTGGGTTTGACGGAGTAATTGTGAGTGACGCTGGAGGTGGTTCGACCGTTGATGAAGCTGAAGGAACTGGACGGGCCGATGTAATTGACCTGAACGTTGGCGACCGGGGGCACGGCGGGCGCGTCGGGCGATGCCTCCTCGAATTTCAACGACAGGATGCAATGTTCTCCCAAGGTGATGGTGTGCCGGTCGAGCGCGGCAGTGAATGTGGCCGCGTGCGAGGCGGGGGTGAGAACGAATAAAACAATGAACGCAATGAGAATCACGCGCGGCTGGTAACAGCCGCGCGAAACTTCATTCCGTTTTGTGCGCCATGACAACCTTTCCATTGTGCAGTTCCAAGTCTTAATCTTTGCGCCGCCGTTCGCAAGCCGGGAGCGACTTCCGCCCATTCTCGGCGGACATACTATGGACAACTCAGCCGCGATTTTGTTCGGAGCAAAATCATTGATGCCCGGCGGCCTTGGCCGTACCGTGCTCCGCGTGACCGGGGACAATTCCCAACAATATCTGCGACTTCTGGACACTCCGCTGCCGGCCGAAATCGGCCCGACGGCGCGGGACGGAACGCGCCCCGCCGCGGAACTGGACGCTGAATTGGAACGCCTGTCGTTCGCGGCCGGATTCTCTCCGCAGCGACGGCAACTGGTGCGCGCGCTGGTCCTGTTGTGGCACGATCATCTGAACGAGTCCCATTCCATTGCGCAGGGAATTGAAAACGCCGACGGCAGTTACGTCCACGCCATCATGCACCGTCGTGAGCCGGATTATTGGAACGCGAAGTATTGGTTTCGTCGTGTCGGAAAACATCCGGCGTTTGGGAAGGTCGCCCAACGCGTTGAAGAGTTGCTGGAAGAGCGTGGGGCAGGGGAATTGAGGAGGAAACTGCTGCCACGCGGTGGTTGGGACGCGTTCGCGTTCGTGGATGCTTGCGAGAACGGTGAGGGCGGCTGTGAACTGCTCCGTGAGGTTCAGAAGATCGAATTCATCGCGCTGCTGGAACATTTCCTCGACGACGATACGACGCCATGAACGAAACCTCGACAGTCTTGCAGGCGGTGATTCCCGTGTTCGCAATCGCGGCGGTGGGATTGTTGATCCGCAAACTCAACTGGCTCACGGAGGAGGCGGACCAGAGCCTGGTGCGTGTCACGGTCAATCTGCTGGTGCCGTGTTTGATCCTGGATTCGGCGCTGGGCAACGAGGCCTTGAGCCATGCGGGGAATTTGTTGCTGGCTCCGGCGACGGGCATCGCGGCGGTGATGGTGGGCGTTGTTGTCGCCTATTTCGCGCGACCGTTGCACGGAATTTCTGACGGGCGACAGCGGCGGACGTTTGCAGCGGCGGTGGGCATGCACAATTACGGTTACGTGCCGCTGCCGTTGGTGCTGATGTTGTTCGACAAACAGACTGCGGGTGTGTTGTTTCTGCACGTCGTCGGCGTGGAGGTGGCGATGTGGACGGTGGGTGTGCTGGTGATTTCCGGCAGCAGCACGGGTCTGGACTGGCGAAAACTCGTGAACGGGCCGCTCATCGCCATCGTGCTGGCGTTGCTGCTCAATGCGTTGGGATTGCACTCGCGCATTCCCGGTGTCGTCAGCACCACGATGCACTGGCTCGGACAATGTTCCATTCCGATGGCGCTGATTCTCATCGGCGCGATCATGGCGGATCATCTCAAGGAATTTCATTCGGCGCACGGTTGGCGCGTGATTTCGTCGTCGGTGTTGCTGCGGCTGGGAGTGCTGCCGTTGCTGTTCCTTCTGGCGGCGCGCTATCTGCCGGTGACACTGGAACTGAAGCGGGTGCTCGTGATTGAAGCCGCGATGCCGGCGGCGGTGTTCCCAATCGTGCTGTCCAAGCATTACGGCGGTGATCCGCCGACAGCGATGCGCGTCGTGCTGGGCACAACAGTCGTCGGCTTGATTACGATTCCGCTGTGGATACGGTTTGGGATGAAGTTTGTGGGGCTGTAATTGAGAATGACTTCGGAGGATTCAACTTCTCGATTTCCAGTAATCAGGGTGACGGCGTCCGTGCATCACCGCGGAAATGATGACGACTTCCCCTTCAACTGCGTAGATGATTCCATAGGGGAAGCGACGGGTGCGGCATTTTCTATGGTGCGCTGTGATTTTCGTCCAGGCTTCCGGATGGCGCAGGATGCGGGCAATCGTGCGCTCGACCTCGTTCACGAACTCCAGACCCAAACCCGGAACGGCGCGGTCGTAATAGTTGGCGGCTTCCGCGAGTTCGCGTTTTGCAGGCGGAAGGAAGCGGTAGGTCACTTGGAGAGCCGTTTGCGCAACTCTTGAAGCGCAGCAGGTCCGTCTTCGGCGGTCATCTTGCCAGACTTGTAATCGCCATAGCGTTCTTCGGCGAGTTTTCCCCAGGCGCTTTCAATCTGGCGGCTGCTCTCGTCGTCAAGGCTGGCAAGCAGCGTGTCTGCGAGAACGGCACGCTCGGCAGCGGAGAGCTTCAAAGCCTCTTTCTCAAGAATTGCTTGATCCATGTGCATAGAATACGCCGACCGGGAGCAGGTGCAAGTTTCGTTAAGAGCCGCGCCTCGCCGCCTTCAACAGCGCGGCGACCAGCCCATCCATCGTGTGTTGTTTCGCTTCAATGGTTGGTTCGACATCGATCGCCTTCAGCGCCTTGCTGGTTTCAGGGCCGATGGAGGCGATTTTCATTTGAGGAAACTTCTTCAGCAGCGCAGGCAGATCGAAGCGCGCGTGGAAATGCTCCACGGTTGAGCCGCTCGTGAAGGTCAGCCAGTCCGCGCCATGCTCCAAAAGTCCATCGCCGTTGCCTTCCGTATCTTCCGATTCGGCGACGGTCTGGTAGCAGGCGATGTCGTCCACGATGGCGCCGAGTTTTTCCAGTTCGCGCGGCAGATCGGGGTTCGCCTTCTCCGCGCGGAACAGGCACATGCTGACATTCTCGATGTTTTGATATTTCGCAAATTCAGCGGCGATTTTCGATCCCAGCGCTTCCTCGGGCATCAAGTCCACTTGAAGGTGCAATTCCTGCAATCTGGCCGCCGTGCCCGGGCCGACGGCAGCGATGCGCGCGCCGCCGATGTCGCGAGTGTCCTTGTGCGCCTTGAAAAACAGATCGAAGAACGCGCTGACACCGTTCGCGCTGGTGAATACGAGCCATTCGTAGGTGTTGAGTTCCAACAAAGCGTCTTTGAGGTCGTCAATACTGCTGGGCAACGTCTGTTTGATGGTGGGAATCTCGACGACGTCCGCGCCGAGGTCGGCAAATTTCTTCGACAGTTCCTGCGCCTGTTTTCGGGAACGGGTGACGACAATCCGCTGGCCGAACAGCGGACGATTTTCAAACCAGTTGAGTTTCTTGCGCAACTTGACGACGTCGCCGATGACGGTCAGCGCCGGTGGTGTGATGTGTTCCTTTTTGGCGAGTGCTTCGATGGTGGCGAGTGTTCCCTCGATGGATTTTTGCCGTCCCCACGTTCCCCATTGCACAATGGCCACGGGCGTTTCCTTCGCCACGCCGCGATCGAGCAGCGCCTGTGTCAGTTCGCGCAGATGCGTCACGCCCATCAGGATGACCTTTGTGCCGGACGTGCGGGCGATCTGGTCGAAGTCCAAGGAACTCGTGGTTTTGCCTTCGCCTTCGTGGCCGGTGAACACGGTGAAATTGGACGTGTGGTCGCGGTGCGTGAGCGGGATGCCGGCGTAATTGGGCGCTGCCGTGATGGACGACACGCCTGGCACGACTTCAAAGGGAACTTTCGCCGCGACCAACGCCTCGGCTTCCTCGCCGCCGCGACCGAAGATGTAAGGGTCGCCGCCCTTAAGCCGCACGACGCATCTGCCTTCGCGCGCCCTGGCAATCATCAGATCGTTGAGTTCGTCCTGCGAAACGTCCTGTCGTTTGCCGCGCGAGATCAATTCAGCGACTGGCGGAGCGAGGCGGAGCAATTCCGGATTCACGAGCATGTCGTAAATCACGACGTCGGCGCGACGCAACAATTCCGCGCCACGCAACGTCAACAAGCCCGGATCGCCCGGTCCTGCACCGACAAGATAAACTGTGCCCGTTTTGGTCATTGCGGGAGATGGTATTCAGGCCGGACGCGGGAGCAAAGCCGGGAATCCTGCTGGCCAGCAATTCTCATTTTTGCGGAGCGCCGATTTGAAATCGGCTTACACAGCGAAAAAGAAGGAAGTCACTCGCGGTTTCAGCGTTCAAAGCCGGCTGCAAGTCAGCGCTCCGTCTGCAAAATGAGAATTTCTGCCTGCCGGCGGGCATTGCCGGAAACGAAGGCTTGCCAGTCAAAACGAACGGCTTGCCTTTGGGGTGTGGGCCATTTAGCGTGACAGTGCGCTCGTTTCTGACGGATTCCTCTCCCGGGTGCGACTGGGCGCGCATCGGTCTGGCGATTCCTGATTTTCCTGTCGCATTATTTGTCTTGTTCGGGGATCGGGTTCATTTGGGTTATTATGATACAGCCATTGATCATTCAGGGTGGAATGGGCGCAGGCGTCTCGGATTGGCGACTTGCTCGCGCGGTTTCAACGACAGGTCAGTTGGGGGTGGTGTCCGGCACGGCGCTCGCCTGCATTCTCGCGCGACGGTTGCAACTGGGCGATGCCGATGGACAGATGCGGCGCGCTCTGGGGCATTTTCCACTACCGGAAGTCGCGGCGCAGATTCTGTCGGATTACTTTATTCCGGGCGGCAAGCCGGCTGGTGCGCCGTTCAAACTCACTGCCATGCCCGGACTTCATCCAGGTCCGGATTTCACCGCTTTGACTGTGGCGGCGAATTTCGTGGAGGTTTTTTTGGCCAAAGAGGGTCACGGCGGGCTGGTGGGCATCAATTTTC
>DAOLDN010000287.1:0-5246 GCA_035327385.1 Verrucomicrobiota bacterium
GTCCGCGCGCTCATCAATCAACCCCAACTGCTGCTGGCCGACGAACCCACCGGCGCACTGGACCACGCCTCCGCCACGGCATTGGGTCAGTTGCTCGTTGAATTGAACAAGGAGGAAGGCGTGACGCTCATCGTCGTGACTCACGCCATGGACCTGGCGAAGCGCATGGGACGCACGCTGGAACTTTCAGATGGCGCTTTGAAATGAAAAAACACCAAGCACCAAGCACCAAGCACCAGAGAAGCTCCAAACATCAAGCTCCAAGGACCGCGCGCTGTGGCTTTGAAGTCTGGTGCTTGTTGTTTCTCTGGAGCTTGGAGCTTGGAATTTGGAGCTTATGACCCCGCGCACACTCATTCGCCGCAGCCTGCGTTTTCACTGGCGCTCGCATCTGGGCGTGGTGCTGGGCGCGGCCATCGGCAGCGCCGCGCTCATTGGCGCGCTCGTGGTTGGCGATTCGGTCAGGGAAAGTCTGAAGGGGATGGCTCTGGCGCGCATCGGCGGCATCCATCTGGTGTTGGGTTCTGGAGACCGTTTCTTCACGGATCAACTGGTGAGCGCGATGCGGTCAGAATTGCGCGACCGTGACTCGCAGCCGGTTGTCATCGCGCCGCTGTTGTTGACGCAGGGGGCGGTCGCCACCAGCGACGGCTCGGCGCGTGCGAATCAGGTGCAGATCGTCGGCGTGGACGAACAATTCTGGCAACTCGCGCCCGTTCCGGCGGCCGGGGGCCAGATTCCCACCGGCAGTGCCGCCATCAACTCCGTCCTCGCGCAGCAGCTCCGCGTGAACGTTGGTGACACGATCATCGTGCGTCTTCCAAAACCCACGGCGCTCACACGAGAATTTGCGGTTTCCACTCGGACTGACTCGACGGTGGCGTTGAGATTCGTTGTTGATCGGATTGTTGCGACCGACGAGTTCGGAGACTTCGGGCTTGAGGCGCGTTCAGGTCCGCCAATGAACGTGTTCGTTCCACTCGCCGCGTTGCAGTCGCAACTGAATCTCTCCGGCAGGGCAAACCTCACGTTGGTCGGTGGAAACACTCCGCGTGAAGAGGCGGACCGCTACGATTCGTTCCTCAAAACCGCAGCGCAAAGCGGACTCGATAACCTGTGGCGTCTGGCGGATGCGCAGGTCGGGTTGCGTGCGCTGACCAATGAACCTTTCGTGGAAATGCGGACGGCGCGCGTGTTTCTGGATGAGCCCGTGGCCGCTGCGGCGTTGTCCGCCGACACCAACGCGCTCGCCGTGCTGACGTATCTCGTGAATTTGATCCAGGCCGGAACGAATGCCACGCCTTACTCCATGGTCACGGCCGCCGGTGCGCCGTGGACGCCGGCGGACATGAGCGATGATGAAATCGTCCTCAGCCAGTGGCTCGCGGCTGATTTGCAGGTCAAACCCGGCGATGAAATTGCGTTGACGTATTTCGACCCAGAATCCGGCGCGCATCTGATGGAGAGAACGAATGTGTTCCGCGTTCACAGCATTGTTCCGATGGAGATGCCGTGGTCGGATCGCACGTTGATGCCGGATTTTCCCGGCATTGAGAAGGCGGAGAGCACGAGTGATTGGGACGCGGGATTTCCTCTGGTTCACAAGATCCGTCAGAAGGACGAAGATTATTGGAAACAACATCGCGGCACGCCCAAGGCATTCGTGACGCTCGCTGCCGGACAAAAGATGTGGGGCAACCGTTTTGGAAATCTCACGACCATCCGGTTTCCGATTTTGGCGAAGGCAACGTCCACCCTCACCCCGGCCCTCTCCCTCGGGGAGAGGGAGAATCGTTTGCCGCTTTTGGAAAAATCGGAGAATGGAATTCGCGCGAGCAGCTCTGAAGGATCAGGAACTGTTCAATCGCTGTCCCTTCTCCCACCTGCCGCGACGGTGCGCGTGCACGGCGGGGCGGGAGAGGGTCAAGGTGAGGGAGAACGCCCGGCGACAGCAGGCCAGACAGAGACTCCTGACGTCGTCTCCTACGAAAACGCGCTGGAAAAAACAATCCTCGCCAATCTCAAACCCGAGGACATCGGACTGCGATTTGAATCTGTTCGCGAACGCGCGCTAAAGGCGGCGGCGCAGGCGCAGGATTTTGGCGGATTGTTCCTCGGCTTCAGTTTCTTCGTCATCATCGCGGCGCTGTTGCTGATGGCGCTGTTGTTTTCGCTCGGCCTGGAACAACGTGCGCCGGAAATCGGAACGTTGCTCGCGTTGGGCTTCACACCCAAACAAGTCCGCAATCTGCTGCTGCGAGAGGGAGTCGTGCTGGCATTTATTGGAGGTGTTCTCGGCGCGCTGGGTGGTCTGGCTTACGCCCGTGCGATGCTGCGCGGTTTGACAACGATCTGGCGCGACGCCGTCGGCGCGACGGTGCTGGAATTTTACTATACGAATCAAACGCTGGCCATCGGCATCCTTGCTGCGACCGTGGTCTGTGTCTTCACGATCTGGCTGAACCTGAGGAAATTTGTGCGGCGACCGGCGCGGGAATTGTTGGTTGGGGAAGTCGGGGCGAAAGAGTCCGGAGTCCGGAGTCCCAAGTCCAAAGTCGTTGCTGCGGGTGCAATGGTTGGCGCAGTTGTGTTGGTAGGCTGGGCGATGGCAAAAGGCGACACGGCAAACGCTGGCATCTTCTTCGGCGCGGGCGCGCTGGTGCTGATCGCGGGATTGAGTTTTGCAGGCGCGTGGCTGGCGCGTAGGACAGGCGTCGCGCCTGTTTCAAACATCAAGGATTCAAATGGAGACAGGCGCGACGCCTGTCCTACGCTGGGTTCGCTCGCAGTGCGCGGGTGCGCGCGGCGACGGAAACGCAGTCTGTCCACGATGGCGATGCTGGCGTGCGGAAGTTTTCTCATCGTCAGTATCGGCGTGTTTCGACTGGATGCGAACCGCGATGCGTGGGCAAAAGATTCCGGCACGGGCGGCTTTGCGTTGATCGGCGAAACGGCAATTCCCGTCGTGCAGGATTTGAACACGCAATCTGGCCGGGAGTTTTATGCGTTGAACGAACGCGACCTTGCTGGTGTCAGTTTCGTTCCGTTCCGTGTGCGTGAGGGTGATGAGGCTAGTTGCTTGAGTTTGAATCGCGCGCAGAAGCCGCGACTGCTGGGTGTGAAACCGGAAATGTTGGAGGGAAGATTCACATTCGCAAAGTTGAGCGACGATGAAATGCGGCAAAATCCTTGGCGTGCGCTCAAGGTCGGAGAGTTCTACCCAAAATATGAGACACCCTTGGCGCTGGACGAAGTTGCGGCGATTGGCGACGCCAATTCCATCCAGTGGGCGATGGGTAAAAAGGTCGGTGACACGATTGATTACGTGGATGAACGCGGACAGCCGTTCAAGGTGCGCATCGTCGGCGCGGTGGCGAATTCCATCCTGCAAGGCCAGCTCATCATTGACGAGGCCGAGTTTGTGAAACGGTTTCCTGGCGAGAGCGGGTATCGAACATTTTTGATTGATGCACCGTCGAACAACGTAGCGCAGGTTTCGGCCACGTTGTCGCGGGCGATGCAGGATGTGGGATTGGAGCTGACGCCCGCGGCGCTGCGACTCGCGCAGTTCAACGCGGTGCAGAACACATATCTGGGAACATTTCAGGTGTTGGGCGGACTGGGTTTGCTGCTGGGCAGCGTCGGTTTGGGCATCGTGGTTTTGAGAAACGTTCTGGAACGGCGCGGCGAACTGGCGTTGTTGATGGCGGTCGGATTCAAGAAAATCAATGTGCAAAAGATGTTACTCATTGAGAATGGAGCGTTGCTGATGGCGGGTCTGGCGCTGGGCGTGGCGGCGGCGGCAGTGGCAGTTTTGCCCACAATGCTTTCGCCGGGGTCGCAGATGCCCTACATTTCACTGGCGATCACACTGTGCGCGGTGCTGGCAAACGGCGCGCTGTGGACATGGGTCGCGACGAAACTCGCGGTGCGAGGAGATTTGCTGGCGGCTTTGAGAAACGAATGAGCGTGTTGCGTGTTGCGTCAAAGATTGCGCGAGACGCAGCCCGTTACTTGACGCAACACGCAACACGGAAAGTGAAAGACGGAAAATGAAAAAAAGAATACCAATACTGGCCGTCCTGCTGCTGGCCGTGACGCTGGCGCACGCGGAGGTCTTGAAGGAATTTCCCCCGCACTGGGGCAAGCCGCCGGAAATCCAGTTGCGCGATTACGTCAAGTGGCCGGATGGTTACGGCCACGGCAGTTCGACGGTGGCAAAGTGGATCGAGAAGAACATCGCGAAGGACAAGGAAGGCGCCGCGGCCGCAACACCGGTCGCGCCCGCAACGACTCCGCTTTACGCGAATGATTTTGAGAAGGCGGAAGCCGGCCAGTTGCCGGACGATTTCATGGCGTTGGAGGGCGAATTCGTTGTGAAATCGGACGGCACAAACAAATTTCTCGAACTGCCGGGAGCGCCGCTGGACAGTTTCGCGGTGTTGTTCGGGCCGGCGACCAACGCGAATGTCTCGGTCGCGGCGCGCATTTGTGGCACGTCGCGCGGTCGTTTGCATCCGGTGTTCGGCGTCGGTGCGTGCGGCGTGGTGGGATATCGGTTGCAGGTTTCACCGGCCAAGGGAGCGTTGGAACTTTACAAGGACACGGAACTCAAGGCTTCAGTCCCCTACGAATGGAAATCCGGTGTCTGGACGCGGTTGCGGCTGCAAGTGGTCGAGGTCAAGGGCGGCGAATGGATCGTGCAATGCAAAGCGTGGGCCGATGGCAGCGCCGAACCTTCCGCCTGGCGGATCGAGTTCCAATCCGCCGAGAAACCGCCCACGGGCCGTTCGTCCGTGACTGGAAGCCCGTTCTCCGGGAAGCCGATCCAGTTCGATGACGTGGCTGTGGAACGGGCGGCGCAATAGACGATGGCGAAGCCTGTGCTCAGTCGAAGTCCGAGCAGCTCATGAAGTAATGGCAGCGCGGACAGCGGAGTTTGCACTTTTCATTGTGCAATTCGTGACCGCAACGCGGACACCAGCGCCAGTATTCGCCGTCTTCCTGATTCAGCGGGCATGAATCGGTTGTCGTTGCCCTCGTATCGTCGTTGGCCGGCGTTCCATTCACGCGGCAGTTGTAGCGGCACTGGTCAACGCGTGCAAGCCGTGGCTGCGTTCGTCAGAACGCAGCCGGCTAGAGCAGTTTCATAATAACTGTAGCCGCGGAAGGACTTGGTGATGTCGAACTACGCGCCAGCGTCTTGGACTGCGGCAGCCCTCTGCCGCCTTTGCACCGCAGGCTTA
>DAOLDN010000288.1:0-5245 GCA_035327385.1 Verrucomicrobiota bacterium
GGGCAATGACGATTTGAAGGCGCTGATTGCAGCGGCTGGTGAAATCGGCGGTCCGGGATTCCTGCTGCCGACCCGCAATGGCGACGTTTTCCGTTGGTGCCTGAGTCAGGGATTGCGCGTGACGCAGCCGATGACCTTGATGAGCCACGGGTTGTACAACGAGCCGCGTGGCGCGTTCCTGCCGTCCATCCTGTTCTGAGCATTCCGAATTTGCTTCCGAAGGGGACTCTCGTAGATTCCTCGCAATTCTATGCGCCTGCCGATCGCATTGTTCCCGCTGCTTTCGATTTTCGTCCTCGCCTCCTGCCGGTCTGAAACGGCGCATCCCGGAAAATCCATCGGCATCGAAAAATATCCCGAAGCCAGCACCTTTCCGGCGGCGTCCGGTTTTAGCAGGCGTCCGTCACCCGCCACGAAAATGGAACCGTCCGCCTCGCGGCAAATGGCCGTGGGTCGAATCTCCAGCGGCAACGTCTTGAGCAGTTCGCCCCGTGGTGAATAGACCCGGACCCCGGCCCCGTAACACGCAAGAATGTCGCCCTCGGCGTTCAGGCAGAAATTCTTCAACGTTCCATTTTTCCTTGCCGGTGCCGACTTGAATCAGGGCCATCTCGCTGCATGAGGGCGTCCATGCGGGGTCTGTCTCCGCCGCCAAGGTCGCGACCGGACGTTCGCCGTCCTGACTCTCCATCACGACTTCGACCTTCGACTCGATGCCAGTGGCGACCTCCGAGCCGGGTTTGTGAAAGGCCCGTTTGTCACTGACGACGAGGTATAAACACGCCCCGCGATCACCGCGAGAGCCATCAGCCACATCGTTTGCTTTTTCATTTGATCTCCTGTCGTTCGGGCTTGAGCGCCGGCATATCCTGTCCGCCTGCACAAACACCGCCTCCCGGCGAATGTTACATGGATTTGCCAGAACTAGACCGGCGAGGTTTGATTTCTGCACGAAAAAATTGCCCGAAATTGTAATGCCAGGCGCCGAAGCCGGCGGTCTTGGCTGCGGAAGCACGTCGCACGACAAGGTTGGCGCGGCACATCCACTAAGGCTCGGTGACGAAGTGCGACTCGATGCGGACGGCCAATCGTCAACGCACGGCGAATTCCACCCGGCTCTGCTCGGTGACAGCCCAAAGGTTCAGCGGCCAAAGGATGGAGCCGTGTTTGATGAAATTGACGTGACCATCCACGAACGCGTAGTTCGAACCGCCGCTGTCCGTCCCGGCACCCGTGCCGCCGTGCCGGCTGCGTTCCAGTTGAAACATGTCGTTGCCCACCGCGCCGCCCTGCTCGCGTTCCAGGAGGTCCATGTGGTAATGCGTGGAAGCAGTGACTTTCTCCCCCAGCAACACCGTCTCAGCCGCGCGCGGGATGCTGGTGGTCTTGATCGAACCTTCGTAACTGCCCGCCATGAACTTCGTCATGTCCTCCGCGCTGAGTGTGCTTTGCATGTAATCGTTCCAACCGTTGCAGATGTAACTGCGCGGCGCGGCGTCCGCCGGATAATTCTGCGGATCGCGCCCGCCTCCGGTCGCGGGATTCGAGCCGTCGTTCGGACAGACCAGCAGCTTCAAATTGCTGTAGCCCGGGTAAAAACGGCTCGGCCAGATGTTGGAGTTGCTGCGGGGCGGCAGATGAGAGTGGTTGTCGTCGGCATACATCATCGCCGACAAACCGAGCTGCCGGAGATTGTTGACGCAGGAAATACCGGTGGCCTTGCCTTTTGCCCGGGTCACCGCCGGAAGAAGCATCGCCGCCAGAATGGCGATGATGGCGATGACTACCAGCAGTTCGATGAGAGTGAACCCGGCCCGATGTTCCATATGGTTGCGACTGTCCCCGCCTACTTGTCGTACGTTCATGTTTTCGGATTTTATTTTTAACGAACCCTCGTCAGACTGGAATACGACGCCTGTGATTCGCGTCTCATTCATTCGGCACATGAAAAAGAAAGAGATATTCCTCATCGTATTGACGCTGCTGCTGGGCTGTGGTTACGCATGGTTTTTCACCGACTGGTTCAAGCCCAAGTCCATTTCAATCCAACACACCATCCGTCCCTACCGCGAGGCGTGGGGCGGCGGACGGAGAGCGACCAATACCACGGCGCGCGTCTCACAGGTCATTTCATTCGTGATGAACCGCGATTGGAAGCTGACCGAGGTCAAGGTGGTTTCCGCCGCGGAATTCCAGACCAACAAATACGCGCATCCGACGTGGCATCTGGTTTCCGACAAGCAATCGCGCTCCGTCCGGTCGTTCGTTTACGGAGGCCGCATCCCGGGCATGCGGCCGTCTGTGGCGGGGGCCGAGCCGGATGCGTTACTGCCCGGCGTCACCTACAAATTAATTGTCCGGTCAGGAACAATTCAAGGCGAGGACGAATTTGTGGTGGAAGCCAGCAAAACCCGGTGAGCGCCGCAAACCCGCGCGTGTTGGTATGGCGGCTGCTGATTTCTACACATGATAAAAATGCAAAATCAGCCATCGCGTGGTTTTGTGTTTCCCTCCGCGCGGGACATTGTGGCCCGTGCGAAATGCCTCAATGTAAATCCGCTGGAATGCGCGATGCCGAAAGGCTGAAACGCTCTTCTTTACTGGGTTTGGTTGACTGGCGGACGGCTCGCACCGTCCGCCAGTTTAATTTTTTGGGCAATGCTTCCGAACAAATCGGGACGGAAAGTCGCGTGGAAATCCCGCGACCCGCGCGTGGATCGCACGCGAACTGCACACGGAACTGCCTTCCAGCCTTGCGAGGGAAATTTTTGGGAACACAACGACTGGAAAGTCCGAACGGTTCAAGAGCGCCGGACTTTCAGTCCGTCACTCCAACGCAAATGTCCGGCATGCGCCGGTGTGACATTGTCGGCCCTGAAAAACCATTACTTCGCAATACCAAGGGGGCTGAAGATGAAGTAGAGGATCAGCGTGAGAACCACGACCACGATGCCGGCAATTTTTGCGCTGCGCGAGGATTCGAGGTTCAAGCGTGTGTTGACCTTGAACTCCACCGGCTGCGGCAACGGTTTGATCACCGCGATAATCCACATCACGGCCAGCACACTGAAGAAACAGACGGCCATCGCGTCGAGGAAGGCGATGTTGGTGTATTTGTCGAGTGCCCAGTAGAGGATGGGGTTCAGGACCAGACCCACAACGCCGCAAATGCCGGGGCCGCGACGATTGAGGATACCAAACACGAACACCGCCAGAATTCCGGGCGAGGCGTAGCCCTGGAACTGCTGGATGTATTTGAAGATGGACCCGAACTTGTCGAGGTTGGGAGCGATGAGGCAGCCCGCCAGAGCGAAGACGCCCACCGCGATGCGGCCCGCCGTCACCAAGGATTTTTGCGAGGCGTGTTTGTTGATGTAGCGATGGTAGATGTCCATCGTGAAAATGGTGGAGGCGGCGTTGAGCACCGCCGCCAGCGAACTGACGATGGCACCCATCAGGGCCGCCAGCACAAAGCCGACCCATCCGCTGGGCAGCAGCTTCTTGATGAGCAGGTTCAATGAGGCGTCGTATTTGTAGTTTTCAAGCGTGTGGACTTTGACGTCGGGAAGTTTTGACAGGCGGCTGGGAATGAGAACGAATTTGTGATGCTCGGTGAGCGCGGCTTCATCGAGATCGTCCACCTTGCCACCCTTGCTTTTGAGGACCGCCAGGTTGTGCGAGTGAATCTGCGCCGCTTGATCGGGATTGATTCGCGACCACTGGATGCCGGGCATGAACGCGTGCCCCGCGTCAGGATTGCCGAGGTTTTCCTGGAAGGCCTTCAATTCCTCCACGTATTTGCGCGCCCCAATCTCGGCGAGATCCTTGCTGTAGAGGTTGAACGCGATGATGCCGGGAATCACGATCACGAAAGGAATGAGGAGTTTCATGCCCGCGGCGAACACGATGCCTTTCTGGCCTTCCTTCAAGGACGATGACCCGAGGATGCGTTGTGTGATGTATTGGTTGAGTCCCCAGTAGTAGAAGTTGGGGATCCACAGCCCGATGAGCAGCGCCGTCCACGGGATGTTGCTGTCCCAACGCGGCAGGTCCATTCGCAGCTTCTCGTGGTTGAGGGCGATCAATTTCTGGATGCCTCCGGCGTCGTCCGCCACGGGCAGCG
Source organism: Verrucomicrobiota bacterium (assembly GCA_035327385.1). Lineage (GTDB taxonomy): Bacteria > Verrucomicrobiota > Verrucomicrobiia > Limisphaerales > JADLHS01 > DAOLDN01. The sequence continues at coordinate 4,124 of DAOLDN010000288.1, forward strand.
GGTTGGCGGTGCTGGCGGTCAGCGCGGCAAGCGGCGTGGCGCCGAGTTTGTCCAAAGCGAAGAAGACGATCACCAGTCCTCCGATCACTAGCGCGATGCCCTGGATGAGGTCCGCCCAGGCTGACGCGTTGAGGCCGCCCGCCGCGATGTACAGCGCCGCCATCATGCCGATGATCCAGCACCAGGTTGTGAGGCCGAAACCAAAGATGTTGTGACCCGCAAACAGTTCGCTCATGGTCAGGCCGCCCGCGTAAATGACGCCTGTCAACGACACGCAGATCAACAGCACCATCATCATGAAAGCCATGAGTGCGCGCGTGGTGTCGCCGTAACGGTGTTGGAGGAACTCCGGCATTGTGAAGATGCCGGTTTTGAGGAAATACGGGAGAAAACAGAACGCAACGACCACCAGCGTGATGGCCGCCATCCATTCATAACTGGCGATGGCCATGCCCAGATAATCCGCCGCAGAGCCGGACATGCCGACGAACTGTTCGGAGGAGATGTTGGCCGCGATGAGCGACACGCCGATCAGCCACCATTTCAGTCCGCGTCCTGCCAGAAAGTAGGACTCACTGTCCTTGCCCTCGCCCTTGCTCTTGAAGAGGCCGAGCGAGATGACCGCCGCGATGAAGATCACGAAAATGCCAATGTCCAGCGTTGAAATGGTGAAAGTTTCCATAATTATGATTTGATAGGCTGATGCTGATCACGATTTTGCCCGTCGCCAATGCAAAAACCCGGAGGATTCATCACGCACAACTACGCCGGGCGGATGCGACACCGCCCTTGGCGTTCCAAGATACGGGCGGCGACAAAGTTGTATCGCCTGCCCGCTTCGGCGTCAACAAATGCGCAGTGTGACTGTATCGTCAGTTTGCATGACGCCCGGCAGCACGGCCATCACATGTTCAAGTGAGTTTGCGACACCAAAACTCCGCACCGGAGACAACCCGGCTCAATGCGCACCCCGGCCCAGTTTGCGTGCGGAACGTTGCTGGAGGAACTGGTCGGCCAGCACGCCGATGAGCACCACCGCGCCGATGACGGCAAAGTTCAACGAACTGGGGATTCCCAGCAGGTTGACCAAGTTTTGCAACACCTGCAACAGGGCCGTGCCGA
>DAOLDN010000289.1:0-5236 GCA_035327385.1 Verrucomicrobiota bacterium
GTCAAGAGGACCGCGAAGTGAGTTGCGGATTCCGCCTTCAGTGCCCGTCATTCGAGGGCGATGTCAGCCGCGGTAGATGATCAACACGCCGAATTCCTGAAGCAGCTTCTGCGAGCCGATGTCCAAGTAGGTGTAGTTGAGCGTGTTGATGCTGATGATGTTCTCCTCGCCGGTCTTTTCCAGAAACTTGGTGACGACCTCGTCAAACTTGTCGTGCCCGACCTCGATGCAATCGGTATGGCGGATGGTTTTGACGCGGATGTGTTTGCCGGTGTCCTTGGCGGCGGCTTCCAACGGTTGCAGAGGCTTGGCAATGAGGCTTTCGGTGGGCTTGTTGTGTACAGGAACTTTGAGGTGCATCTCCACCTTGGCGGCGGCGGAGGTCGCTATGGGATTGATGGGATGCGCGGCGTCGTGTCCGGCAATGGTCGTGCCCGGGACATGAGTCGTCGGCTGGGGCACGACTATCTTTTCACCGCACGTCGGGCAGTTGATTTCCGAACCGGCACCCGATCCGTCCACAGCCAGTTCCTGGTCGCATTTGGGGCAGTTGAAGATGATGTCCATAAGCCGCGCCTGTTGGTGTTGGTTGATTGTGCGCAAAGAGTAAGGTCGCCCGCAAAACGTGACCAGAAAAAAGTTCTCTGCCGCGCCGGGCGAAGATTGCCCACGGCATGGCAATCCCGTAACCTCATCCGTCCGTGACTGAAAACCAATCGAACGACCGTCCGTTGCGCGTGGGCCTCATCTCCCTGGGTTGCGCGAAGAATCTCGTGGATGCCGAGATCATGCTTGGCTCGCTGCTTGCCGACGGTGTGGAAATCACCAATGACGCTCCCAGCGCCGACGTGGTGATCGTCAACACCTGTTCGTTCATTGATTCCGCGCAGGAGGAAAGCGTGGACGCCATTCTCGAATCGTCCGAATTGCGCGACGTGAAGAACCGCGGGCAGGGATTGATCGTTTCCGGTTGCCTGCCGCAGCGGTTTCGCGACGAACTTCCGAAACTGCTGCCGGAGGTGGACGCGTTCATGGGCATTGACCAGGTGGCGCAAGTGTCGGACATCGTCAAACAGGCGATGGCTCGCAGGGCGGACAAGATCAAAAGCGGAAGCGGGAAAGCGGAAATCGGAAAAATCAAAAGCCGTCTGGCAGAACTGGAATCGAAATCAAAGCCATCCGATCACGAGAAGTCCGAATCCATCCGTGGCACGGACAAGTTCGGCAGGACGAAAACGGTGGTTTCAGCTTCCACGCAAAACGTCCCGCGATGGCGGGACAACACGCCCGTTCTCAATGTCACCGCGCGTCCCACGTTCATCCCCGACTTCGAGACACCGCGTTTCCGGCTCACGCCGAAGCATTTCGCATACGTAAAAATTGCCGAGGGCTGCAATCACCCGTGCAGTTTTTGCATCATACCGAGGATGCGCGGTTCACATCGAAGCCGCCGGCAATCCGATATTGTCGAGGAGGCGAAGGCATTGCTGGCGGACGGCGTGAAGGAACTGAATCTCATCTCGCAGGATTCAACGTATTACGGGCTGGATTTGAGGCCGAACCACAGCCGCGCGATTTCGTCGCCTGAAAGGTTCACGGCGGCGGCGCGTTCCCTGCCTGCGGACGCGACGACGATCTGCACACTGTTGAGGGAATTGAACGCGCTGCCCGGCGATTTCTGGATACGCCTGCTTTACACCCACCCGGCGCACTGGACGGACGAATTGATACGGACGATCGCGGAGTGTCCGAAGGTGGCGCGCTATGTGGACATCCCGCTGCAACACATTCACGAGAACATGCTGGAACGGATGCGGCGCGAGACATCGCGCCAGCACATCGTGGACTTGCTGGCCCGCATCCGTGCCGGTGTTCCGGGCATCGCGTTGCGGACGACTTTCATTGTCGGATTTCCCGGCGAAACGCAGGCGTGCTTTGAAGATTTGCTGGAATTCATCCAGGAAACGAAGTTCGAGAGACTGGGAGTGTTCACCTATTCCAAGGAGGATGGAACGCGCGCGGGCGGGATGGCGGGACAGATTTCCGACAAGGTGAAACAAAAGCGCCGCGAACTGGCGATGGCTGAACAGCACAAGGTGGCCGTCGCCGTTTCCGAATCGTTTGTGGGCCGCACACTCAAGGTGCTGGTGGAGGGGCAGGCCAACGCGAAGGAATTGCACAAGGCCAACGTACGCTCGTGGGAGCACGGTTTTCTGCGTGACGCGGAATCTCCCGACTCACAACTCTCAACGCTCAATTACCTCGTGGCCCGCGGCGAGGCGGACGCGCCGGACATTGACGGGCGCGTATATGTCCGCGCCACCAAACGAAAATTGCCGGTCGGCGCATTTGCGCGTGTGAAAATCATCGGACACACGGACTATGATCTGATCGCCGAGCCTGTCTGAAATTCCGCATGAACCTTCCCAACAAACTCACGCTTGCGCGCCTGGTCATGACCGTCGCTTTTGTGGCGGTGCTGTTCATGGGATTTCCGTTCCACGAAACGGTGGCGCTCGTCCTGTTTTGCGCGGCGGGCATCACGGACTGGATGGACGGCAGCATTGCGCGCAGCCGGAATCTGATCACAAATTTCGGCGTGTTGATGGATCCGCTGGCAGACAAGATTCTGGTTTGCTCGGCGTTCATCGCGTTCGTGGACTTGAACTGGATGCCGGCCTGGATGGTGATCATCGTGGTGGCGAGGGAACTGGCCATCACCGGCCTGCGCCTGTTGGCCGCGTCCAAGAACGTGGTGCTGGCCGCCGAGCGTTACGGCAAGCACAAGACCATTTCGCAGATGGTGTGCATCATCGGCATCCTGGTGCTTGCGGCGTATCCGGATTGGGCGGGTTTTGGAGAAACGGTTTTTGGATTCGCGGTCTTCGGACAGGCCTGGACATACTGGTTTGCGGAAATCTCCAAATGGGTTGCGGTGATCCTCACGTTCGTCTCCGGCACGCTCTACCTGTGGCGCAATCGTGCGCTGTATCTTCGGGACATGTGACCCGAATTCCCGTTCACGGATTCACGCGGCGCGTTTGCGAAGTTGGAGCGCGGCCTTCACTCCTTTTTTTGCCGGATGCCGAAGCGCGTGGCGGATGAGCCATTTGCGTTCGGCGGAAGCTCCGTTCAACCAGCGTTCGCAAAGGTCGAACGCGAGCGCGGGATGGTTCTTGGCGATGTCGCCGACGTGATTGGCCACGCTGCGGCGCACGTAGAGTTCGGGATCGTCCTTTAGCGCTTCGAGGATGGGCAGGGTGGGACGCGGATCTTTGATGAACGACGGTATGCGCATGGCCCACGGAAGCCTCGGCCGCGTGCCTTCGGAGCACAGACGGCGCACGTGCGGATCGGGATCGAGCGTCCATTCGCGCAATCGCGACAACGTGCGTTCCGGCTGGCGGATGAGAAACGGGCGGATGGAAAACTCCGCCGTGAAGCGTCGCGTCAATTCATATTGCGCCCGCATGGAGACATCGAACGGGTCGCGTCCGCCGTTGTGTTCGGGATCGAGTCCGTAGGCGGCGACGAAGTTGACGTGCGGCAGGTAGAAGAACACGGCAAGGCCCAGTTCCTCGGTTCGCGATTGGGGCGGTGTGAGCGAACGGAGCAGAACGGTGACAGCGTCCTCGTAACGCCGGGGCAGGTGCGCCCGCAACGCGCGGGCCAGATGTTCGCCCCGCCGCATGATGGAGAGCGGTTTCAAACCCGCGAGCGCGGTGCGTCGAAACGCAGCAGCGTCAAAAGGCCTGTGAACGAGGGCGAGATTGTGCGCCAGGCAATCAATCGCCTCGCGGTCGAGCAGATCCTTGAGCGTGCAGCCCTTTTGGATTGAACGCGGCGCCGACGGCAGGCGCAATTTGGCGGGGGCGAAACGGGTCATGCTCTCATTGAAGATTCACCCGCGCGGGTGACAAGTGCTCAGGGTTTGGGACGGTCGTCTATCGTGAGATTGAATTGAAGCGTGGAGCGCGAGCCGGTTTTCAAATTGTCCATGCGCATCTCGGTCAGTTGCCACTGGCCGTTGATCTTCTTGAATTCCTTCGGCTCAAATTCCTTGATGCGTTTGCCTTTCGCGTCATAGGCGTCGGCGTGCAGGATGCCGTCAGTCTCGTTGTCAATCCACGAGACCACGCGTGAGTATTGCTGCGACGCGTTGCTGTCATCCGCGCCGCGAACACTTTCAAGCACGACGCAAAACCGGCTGCGGCGGATTTCCTTCCTCAAAACCTTTTGCGACGGCCAGCGGAGAAATTCCAATCCCAGGTCCGTCAGCCAGAAATCCGATCCGGCGAAGGGAACGGCAGCCAGGTCGTCCGCGACCGTCATGCCGTTGAGTTGGTAGCGACGGTTGTCGCGGTCGTGGCTGACGACGAATTGTTCGGTGATGCCGTTGGTGTTCGGCAGCGTCTCGTAAATCGTCTGCCAGTTGGTGTCGGTGACGACGATGCGGAATTGCATCGGAATCTCGGTGCGTTTGGAACGGGACTGGCGGATCTGAAGAACGCCCGTGATCGTGGAGTTTTCAGAGGGGGACTGTTCGAGGAGTTTTTTCGCCAGTTCGCGGCCTTCGGTTTCCCGCGCTGTCGGAGTGTTGGTGGCGACGGCTGCGTTGGCGGAAACGGCAACGGCACAAAGAAGCGGAAAGAGCAGCGTGCGGAGATTCATTTTGGAGCGAGCGCCAGTTTTACGACATCGGAGATGTGGCCGACGAAATGGACCTTGATTTTTTTTCGGGCCTCGGCGGGAACTTCGGCCCAGTCGGAGCGGTTTTGTTCGGGCAGAATCACGTTCTTGATGCCGAACCGGGTCGCGGCCAGGACTTTTTCCTTCACGCCGCCAATGCGCAACACGCGGCCTCGCAGGCTGATTTCGCCGGTCATGGCAATGTCCGACCGCACGCGTTTCCGGGCCAGCAACGACGCCATCGCCGCCACGATTGCGACTCCGGCACTGGGGCCGTCCTTGGGCGTGGCACCTGCGGGGACGTGGATGTGGATGTCGTGCTTGCCGTAGTCGCTGAAATCAAGTCCCAGAGCGGCGGCCTGACCGCGAAGGTAGCTGACGGCGGTCTGGGCGCTTTCCTTCATCACTTCACCGAGCGAACCGGTCAGCAGCAAATGGCCCTTGCCGGGCATGCGCGTGGCTTCGATGTAAAGAATCTCGCCTCCGACGGGTGTCCACGCGAGGCCGGTGGCGATTCCGTATTCGGAGATTTTTTCGGCGGTTTCGG
>DAOLDN010000290.1:0-5200 GCA_035327385.1 Verrucomicrobiota bacterium
TTTCCAGCTTGCCGCGCAGAACATAGACCAGCGCCTTGACGGCCAGTTCCATCAACAGGAACGGTTTCCCGATGAAATCGTTGCCGCCGCTCATCATCGAACTGGCGCGGCTTTCAAAATCCGTCAGGCCGGTGACAAAAACAACGGGCACCTTTTTGTAGGCGGGCAATCCGCGGATCTTGGTGCAAAGCTCAAACCCGTTCATGCCGGGCATGTCCACGTCCAGGAAAATCAGATCGAACCGGGTGGTGATGATGAGGTCGAAGGCCTTTTCAGGGGATTCGATGTCCTTTGCGTCGAGCTTAACTTTCTCCAGCGCGACCATGATGGCGCGGCGCGAGATGACTTCGTCGTCCACGACCAGCACTTTTGCGGGTGGGATGTAGCCGAGGTCGGTTTGGCCGGCCCGTTCGCAAAGCAGTGCCAGGAAATCAATCGTGGCCGCGACGGTGCGGATGGTGGAAACGTTGATGTTGGCGGGTTTTTCGCCCAGTTCCTTGAGCAGGGCCTCGAGTGCGTCGCACACCAGCGCCACGAGTGCCATTCCGCTGGCACCCGCTCCGCCGGTCAACGCGCGCACGCTGTTGTAAAGCCCCTTGATCTGCGCCAGGCGAGCCTGTTCGTTGTCGGCCTTGGAAATGTTCTGGTGGGCGGCCCTGAGCGCGGCGAGAGCCGAGGGCAGTTTACGTAGGAATTGCGCCCGCAATTCCGCGTGTTGTTCGGTTTCGATGAGAGCATCTGGTTCGGGCTTTGGTTTGGCGGCGGCCAGCGGTGCGTATGGAATCGTGGTCGAGCCTGACGCCGCCGACGGTTCGACCGTTTCGCCGGATAATGACCGCACGACCTCAATGAGCTGTCGCGGCGTGCAGCTCGCCTTGGAAAGGCATTTGGAAGCACCAGCCTTCCACGCTTCCTGTACCATATTGGTCAGGTAGGTGTTGGAAAAGACGATGATGGGCGTGCTGGAGAACTTTTCGCGCGACCGGATGCTCTTCAGCAATTCCGTGCCGCTCATCCTGGGCAGAATCAAATCCACGATGAACAGGTCGGGATGAAATTCGTTGAGCTTTTCCAGGCCGGTTTCGGCGTCGGGCGCCGTGGCGACCTCGAACCCTTCGTTGGAAAGCTTGTTGCGATAAATCGTAGCGACGATCTGGTCGTCTTCGATGATGAGAATCTTCTTCATGAATGCAACTTCGGACCGGTTTCGCCGCTGTTCAGGCGGTGTGTCAGGTAGGCGGACACGCGTTCAAATTCCGTTTTGAGTTCTCCGAACAACTCTGCGGCTGTGGTCAATTTGCCCTCGGCTCCCTGGCGTTCGAGTTCGCGCAACAGCGGAGGCATCTTGCGGATGCCGACGGTGGAACTGGCCCCGGCGCAACTGTGCGCCACGCGTCTCACGGAGTCCGCATTGCCGGACTGCACGGCATCGCCCAGTTGTTTCATCTGCGTGGCGGTCTGGCTCAGATACAAATCCACGAGTTCGCAAATGCTGTTCGGGTCGCCATCGGTCAATTCCTTCAATCGTTCCATGTCCACCGGCGCGTCCTCGTCAGGAACGGTTGGCGGTGCGGCCGAGGGCGGTTGTTCCGGCGGGGTCGCAGGGGTCTTTTCTACTTCTGAATGTTCGATCATGGCGGCGGTCGTGCCCCAACGTTCGATGATGGCCCGGAAATCTTCAAGTCGCACGGGCTTGGACAGGTAATCATCCATGCCGGCGGCGAGGCACTTGTCGCGGTCGCCCTGCATGGCGTTGGCGGTCATGGCCACGATGACGATGGGCGATTTGTAGTTCGGATGATTGGCTCGGTCCTTCTGGCGTTCGCGGATCGCCCGCGTCGCCTCAAGGCCGTCCATTTCAGGCATCATCACGTCCATGAAGATGAGGTCAAACGGCTTTTTGTCGAGCGCGGCAAGCGCCTGCCCTCCATGTCCGGCTACCTCGGGGCGATAACCCATCTGCTGCAACAGCCGCGAGGCGACCTTCTGGTTGACCACGTTGTCGTCGCATAACAGTACGCGCAAGGGCATGCGGACGGCCATCTGCGGATCGAGTTTGGAGGGGGTCGCCTTTTTGACGGGCTTGGCTCCGGAAATGACGCGCACGAGCACTTCGTGTAGTTGCGCCGGCTTGATCGGCTTGGTGAGGCAACTGGAGAACGCCGCCTGCGCAAAATGCGGTTCGTCCGTGCGCACGCCCATCGAAGTGAGCAATACCAGCGGGATCATCATCGCCGACGGCAGCTTGCGGATTTCTCCTGCGAGCATCAGGCCGTCCATGTCCGGCATCTGCATGTCGAGAATCGCGAGGTCGAAATGTTCTCCGGCGCGCATCCAATCGAGCGCCTGCGTGGCGCTCGCGGCCACGCGAGGGATCATACCCCACTTGCTGGTCTGGAGACTGAGAATGCGGCAGTTGGTGGGATTGTCATCCACGATGAGGAGTCGTAGCCCCGCCAGTTGAGGCTGCGTGGTTTCGAGGGCGGAAGGCGCGTCTTGCGCCGCTGCATCGCACCAGAGCGTGAAATGAAACGTCGAGCCGGCATCCGGAACGCTCTCCACCCACATCTTGCCGCCCATCAACTCGACGAGCCGTTTGCTGATGGCAAGCCCCAGGCCCGTGCCGCCGTAATGGCGCGAGGTGGAGACATCGGCCTGCGTGAACGGCTGGAACAGACGCGCCAAGCGGTCGGGTGGGATGCCGATTCCGGTGTCGCGGACGGAAAAATGCAGGTTCCACGGCTTTTCAGAAGGCGACGACTTGTTCGGTTTGGAAAGGATTTTGACCTGGGCGACGACCTCCCCCTGGTCGGTGAATTTGACGGCGTTGCTCAGGAGATTGGTCAGTACCTGTCGCAATCGCGTCACGTCGCCGATGACACGGGCGGGGATACCCTCCTCCATTTGATACGCGATTTCGACGCGTTTTTCGGCGGCCTTCGCGGCCATCACGTCGAGGCACTCCTCGATGCAGCCCCGCAGATTAAAGGGCTGATGTTCGATCTCGAGTTTGCCGGATTCGATTTTTGAGAAGTCGAGAATGTCGTTGATGATGGTCAACAACGTTTCACTGCTGGTGTGGATGGTTTCCACATAGCCCCGCTGGTCGGGACTCAGGGGAGTTTCCATGAGCAGGCCGGCCATGGCGATGACGCCGTTCATGGGCGTTCGGATTTCGTGGCTCATGTTGGCGAGGAAATCGGCCTTGGTGCGGGCGGCGCTTTCGGCGTTGAGCCGGGCCGTGAGCAGGTCGCGATTGGCCTGCGTCAACTCATCTTGCAGTCTCTTGGACCGTAACGCGGCCAGCACGCGGGCGCGCAGTTCGGCGCTTTCAAACGGTTTGGTCAGATAATCCACCGCACCCAGCTCAAACCCCTTCAACTTGTCCCGCGTGCTGTTCCATGCGGTGACGACGATGACCGGGATGGTTTCAAACTCGGGCGACTGTTTGATCTCGCGCAGCAGGTCGAACCCGTTCATTTCGCCGGGCAATCCGAGGTCCAGCAGCACCAGGTCAATCGGGCGTTCCTTGAGCACGCGCAGGGCATCGAGCGCGTCTGGAGCGTGGCAAAGGTGGATTTTGGCGTCCACGAGCAACGCCGCCAGAACCTCCGGTAGCTTTTTGTCGTCCTCGACCAGCAACACCTGTGACGTGTGCAGTTTCATCGTTTGTGTGCGATTGTCACAACCTTCGTCCCGCGCCCTGTTCTGAAACTCATCGCGCTGGGCGCTCATTCAACACCAATCGCGGTCAAAGGCAATTTAGATTTTGAGGGAAACGCGCGCGGGCTGGACGTGCGGGACATTCGCGACCAATCTTGGCGCGTGAACCGGACATCGCGAGTGGCAACACCTCCGTCCAGACCGCTGGTGGTTTATGACGGCGACTGCCATTTTTGCGCGCTCTGGATCGAACGCTGGCGGCAAACGACGGGTGACGCCGTTGACTACGTTCCGTTCCAGGATGAAAGCGTTCCTCGGCGTTTCCCTGAGATTTCCAGGTCGCAGTTTGAGACAGCGGTGCAGTTGATTGAACCGGACGGACGCGTTTACGGCGGGGCGGAGGCGTCGTTGCGCGCCCGGTCGCACAATCCGGCCAAACAATGGCCGCTGCGCTGTTACACCCGGCTGGCGGTCTTCGCCGCAGTTTCTGAAGCGGCGTACCGGTGCGTAGCAGGGCATCGCAGTTTCTTTTCGTCGTTGACCCGATTGTTTTATGGCGAGCACGTTGCGCGGCCGCCTGAAATTCTCGCGCGTTGGGTTTTCCTGCGTTCGCTGGGTGTCGTATATCTCATCGCGTTCCTTTCCCTGTGGAGTCAACTGGCGGGACTGATTGGCGGGAACGGCATTTTGCCCGCGCAACAGTTCATGGCGGCGGTGGGTGAACAGGCGACGCTGAACGGTGTTGGCATTGAACGTTTCCTGATGCTGCCGACACTGTGCTGGATCAACGCGAGCGACGGGTTTCTGAATTTTCTCTGCGTGAGCGGCAGCGCGCTGGCATTGCTGCTGATCGTTGGCATCGCGCCGAGACTGGCCCTGGCGTTGTTGTGGTTGCTTTACCTGTCCTTGTCCGTGGTCGGACAGACGTTTCTTTCGTTTCAATGGGACACGCTTTTGCTGGAGGCGGGATTTTTTGCCATCTTTTATGCGCCGCCGCAATGGCTGCCGGGACTGTCCCGCGAATCTCCGCCATCGCGGGCGTCCGCCTGGCTGCTGAGATGGCTTTTGTTCCGGCTGATGTTCCAGTCCGGCGTGACGAAACTGTTGTATGACGACCCCTCGTGGCTGAACCTGAGCGCTCTCACGCTGCATTACGAAACGCAGCCGTTGCCGACGTGGATCGGATGGCATGCGCACCAGTTGCCGTTATGGTTTCAGAAGTTTTCGTGCGCGCTGATGTATTTCATCGAGATTGTCGTGCCGTTCTTTTTCTTTGCGCCGAGACGGCTTCGATTCGTTGCGGCGGGAGCAACGGCGTTTCTGATGGTCTTGATTGGTTTCACCGGGAATTACAATTTTTTCAATCTCCTGACGATCGCCCTCTGCATTCCGTTGCTGGACGATGCGGTGCTGCGGGCTCTTTTGCCTGCCCGGCTCGTGAAGCGGTTTTTGCCTCGGGAGCGGGTTACGATTCCATCGGCACGGCGTGGCTGGCGAATGTGGGGCATGCGTGCGTTTGTTGCGCTCGTGGTACTGG
>DAOLDN010000291.1:0-5185 GCA_035327385.1 Verrucomicrobiota bacterium
TGAGCAGCGGGACTACAGATCCCGTGATTGGCTGTCTGAAGGCGGCTTTGTGGAACGCCGCCGTTTGTCTCACAACCTGCCGGAAGTCGTCAATAGTTTTATTGTGACAATTCCGAAAAGTTATTCACTCCCGAACCAAAATTGCAGCCGCCCTGCCCTTGGGAATTCTGCCGAAGTGGAAACCAACGGAACAGCGGTCACCACCTTGCGCCGCGCATCGCAAATACGCCCACGAGCAATGTCGTCAGGACGCAATAGACCACCGCCGACGCCATTCGCTCCGTGGCCGCGCCGATGCCGAACAGCACCCCCAGAACCAGCCATGCGGCCAGCGGATGGAAGTCGGGCGCGCTCTGGCGGCTTGTTTTCTTGTTGATCAACGGCGGTGTGATGAAGGCCATGATCAGCAGGGTCATCAGTGCCCAACAAAGAAAAACCGTGACGGGAACTCCGTGCCAGTCCACGGGAATCCGGGTTTTTCCCCAATACCAATAGTGTTCGGTGCGGGATGCAAACGGCTCCAATCCGCCCGCCAGCAGCGCGGTTAACAGCGCCGTGAATCCGATCAGCCAGAGTCCATACGCCCGCAGCTTGCGCCACGGCCTCAACACGAGCCTTGCAACGCCCCGCGAACTCAAGATCACGACCACCCAGACCAACGGCAACGTCACCGGCAGTTTGCCGAACAGTTCCGGTCCGGCCGATCCCGTGAACACCTGTGGCCCGAACGGAACGCCGGCCCACGCGTTGACGCCATGCGCAATGCCCCCGAAACCCGCCGTCACCGCCGCGGCGAGCAGCACATTCTGGAGCGGCAACTGGCGGCATAGCGACGCGACAAGCGTCACCTTCAGGCCGGCCAGCAACAGGACCTCAGGCCAGCGGGCGCTGCCGGTCATCGCCGACGGCCACACCAGACGCATGACAATCACCACGCAACCGACGGCGGCAATGATCCATCCCAACCACGTCACGAATCGAGCCGTGTCGGCGGATGGATTTGTGGACAGGTCTCGGGATTGATTGGACATGCGGCCGGCCCAAGACTATTTCACGCGGCCCGTTTCGCACGAATAAAATGGGGATTGGCCGCAGGGAAAATCCCTTGTTTCCCGGCAGCGGAATTGCTTTGCTCATCGCGACAACTTGAATCCGTCATGAATGTTGAAGAAGCCATCCAGCACATCAAAGCCTGCGCACGCCAGATGAACGACCGCTACGGCAGCGTGGTGTTCGACGAATGGGCCGTGATTTCTCTCGCGCGCGACAAGGCCCGCATCCTTGCCTATATCGGACCGCGCAACGACGCGTTCCTGAAGAATTTTGCGAACGACCTCGGCTCGTTGCGGACTGAACTGCACGACTCCAAATACAGCACCGGCGATTTTGAATTTGCCCGTCACGGCGTCGGCACCACTTACGAGGCGTTCATGGTCCTGGGTGACGGCGCGTATCTCATTTGCAACAACACTTCCGCTTCGATGACTGATATCACAAAGAACTCGAAATGGCTCAACGCGCAGGTGCCCTTTGCGGAATTGAGTGACAAAATCCGCTCCAATCCCGTCACGCCCGTGCTGTGAACCGTATTGCAGGCGGCTCAACGCCAAATGACCAATGCCTGATGAAAAATTCGGAACGTAGCCCATTGCTCACTGGACATTTCTCATTTTTCATTTCTCATTGCACACATTGACACGTCGGTCGTAAAACAGTGCGTGTCCGTAAGATAGTTCCCCTTCTGCGAGGCGTCAGGGGTGGCTTCTTGAGTTCTCGCACCCGATATGAAGTCGAAGTTCAAACTTCAGCCTGCCGGACGGTGATCAGCCGATCAGCCCGGCGTAAATGAAATAGCCGTAAGCCGCCGTCAGCACGATTCCCATGAATCGCGGCAACCCTCCGAACAACGCCACAAAAACAAAATGCACCAGCGTCGCGCCCAGCAGCACAAGCACGCCGGTCTTGAAGACTTCGGGCACGGCCATTGTGTGATGCAACGCATAGATCCCGACGCACAACGGGATGCAGATGTGACCGTCGCCGACCTGTGACGTATAGACCACCTCCGGCTGTCTTCGCCAGGCGTAGTAAAAGGCGAGCATCGCGTTGGGCAGCACCATCAACCACCCGCTCAACCAGCCAAGATGTTTCACACTGACGAAGCCGCTTTTGATCCCGGAAATCCAGTCCACCAGCCAGTTGATGCTCAGGTAGGTCGCATACGCACCCAGCGCCAGCAACAGCAGATTCACCGGCAACATCCAGCCGAACGACCGGCTCTGTCGCACGCGGTTCTTGAGTACTTCAAACACATGAAAGCACTGCCAGAACAGGAACAGTCCGATCAAGATCAGGCCGTCCGTCAAATCCAGACTGCCATCGCGCCCCAATATCCACATCGCCCCGGTGAAAAACAGGACCGCTGTCAACGTCAGCAGCAACGACAGTCTGTTCAGTTCCTGGGATTTGGCGTTTACCTTCCGTTTCCCTTTTCCGTTGGTTTCCGGCAACACGCGCATCCGCCAGAACACGGCGGGCAATCCGATCAACAACGTCATGTTGGTGACGTTGTTGACGAGGGAATTGGTCATCACATCGCCTCCGGGGCCGCCCTTGCGGGCGATGATGAACGCGAACATCAGATTTCCGATGCCCGAACAATAGGGCATGATCAACGTTCCCAGCACCGTGCCCTCGAAGCCGTCTTCTCCCATCGCCTCCAACCGCCAGATCAACAGAGCCGACGCCCCCAGGAACAGCAGTAAAAACAACCAAGGCGCGGCTACGCCCGTGCTTTCCATCCAGCGGATCAATGGATCTGCAAAGTTCAAGAGGCCGCGAGTAAATCAAACCACCGTGAAACCTCCAAGCCTCAACCGGCCAGCAATTCTCATTTTAACGGAGCGCCGATTTGTAATCGGCTTAAAGCGTTCGGAAACGCGGACGTTTCCCGCCTTTCCCCGGTCCAAAGCCGGCTGCAAGCCGGCGCTCCGTACCAAGATAAGAATTGCTGCTCAACCGGCTGAAGGTTATCGCCGTCCCCGCGACGAAAGTGTGCCAGCCACAATCCCTCCCTGACGATTGCATCGCTCCGACTCACTGATGTTCTCGGTAGCTGGTCGCGCGACCGTCCTTGGGCACGTAATGATACGTGCGGAGTTTGTGTTGAATCTCAAAGTCGGGATTCTCCAGCATTCGCATCACCTCGACACCCGCCAGCAGCACCGGACCATACCCGTGCAGGGCGTAGGGACTTTGGGGACGGTGGTAATAATAGACCTGATCGCTCGCGAGTGTCGTCCCAACACATGTGCCCACCACCTGACCTTGTTCGTTGATGCGTTGCGTCAAACCGATCCAGCCCGTCTGGGCAATCGTTCCATAGGTGGTCGGACTGAGCCACCCCTGATTGACCGCGCGAGCGATGCCATAGACAAACATCGCCGACGCCGACGTCTCCAGATAGGAATCGTTGCGGTCCAGCATCTGATGCCAGAGACCGGTGTCGCCGTCCTGGTATTCGGAAACACCGCGCAAGACGGCCTGCAACTGGGCTTTCACCGGCTTGTAACCCGGATGTTCCTTGGGCAGCACGTCGAGCAAATCGCACAAGGCAAGCACCACCCAGCCGTTGGCTCGCGCCCAATAGAAGCGCGGTGCAACCGGATTGTGCAAGTGCAGCCCGTGGGTATAAAGCCCCTTCTCTGGAACGAACAGATGCTTCGACATTTGCAGCGCTTGTTTAACGGCGTCGTCATACCACTTGTTGTCGCCGGTCAGACGGCCCATCTCCGCCAGCGCCGGAATGCACATGTAGGCGTCGTCCGCCCACAACGATTCAGCCTGCGGCCTTTGACGCGCGAGAGTGCCGTCCGGGAAACGAAACTGCTTGTTCAGGATGTAGTCGCTCCACACGTCAATCTGCGGTCTCAAATCCGGACCGATGCCGGCGAAGCGCGCCCGGATCAACGCGGCGCACATCGAACCGGAATCGTCCAACGACCTCGGCTCGAATGCGCGACGGAACGGGTTGCGCGCGTCCAGTTTGAATATTTCCTCAACGGCCACGAAGTAGGGCAGCCAGCGATTGATGAATTCAGTGTGTCGCGCAGTGAACGCCGCGAAATTGGTGTCACCCGTGGCCTGGTAGGCGCGGATCATTCCCGCGTGAACCACTCCCATCTCATAAACGATCGGCCCGAAAAGCTGCGGCCCGCCCTGGATGGTGGCGGTGGCGACGGGCGCGGATTTCGGGTCGGTGATTTCAACTCTCGTTTCGCGGTCAATCACCTGCGTGGGCGACGCTGATTCCATGAATGCGCGCACACGATGCAATTGCTCAAGAATCTCGGCGCGCGTCGGCAACTGGTAAGGGATGGAATACGTCCCCTCGCCCGCGTCGTTGGTGTTGGGATTGTCGCGGTTTCGGAACGGGCCTTCGGCGGCAATTGTCGAATGTGCGGCCAGACCGGCGGTCAGCGCGATGCAAACAGGGAACAGGTGACGAAAACGTCGCGGGCGGCGGGATGGATTTTGTGTCATGGTCATCGGGATGGTTGTTATTTTACGGATGCGCCGTCAAACCGCATTCAGGCATCGGCAAGAGCGGGGACGCGTTGCCATTTTTGTCTGACCTGCGCGCCGGTGCAAAGTTAAAATGTGTGCGGACGGCAAAAACACGCCGAACATCCCCCAAGAGTGAAGAGTGCAGGCCGGCAGTTTCTACAGGTCACATTGCAGGGCGCGATGCTCGACCAACTACGATCTGGCCGCACCGCACGAATCAGCGGCGGAGGGCCGCCGCACTCCAGGACGCTTCGCGCCGTAGTTCGTCATCATTCTACGCGGCAGCGTCCTGGAGTGCGCCAGCCCTCTGGCGCTTTCGTCCGCGCACATCACACCAGAGCGTCACCATTCCGCCTTGGATCAAACCAACAAACGCAAGCCTGCTTCGCCCACAATCGTCGTCTGCCGTCGTCACTTGGATATTTTGTGCCGGCTTTGAGATTTCAGCACTGGCTGAATTCACGTCGCGGGATATAGTTGGCCGATGTTTTTTGTCCAACGATTGACGCGTCGCATCATCGTCATGCCGCTCTTTTTCTGTGCTGCGCCCGGAGTTTTCGCCGGGACGTGGTTTGTCGCGCCGGACGGTTCGGATTCCAACCCGGGCACGATCACCAGT
>DAOLDN010000292.1:0-5169 GCA_035327385.1 Verrucomicrobiota bacterium
CCAACCTGACGTTGACCGGGGGATTTTTGGGAGGGACGGACGGCACAAACGGAGCGGACGGGCGGAATCGCTCCAATTCCGGTGATGACGGCGGGAACGGGTCCGCTGGCGAGAGCGTCGTGGGCGGGGCCGTGTACAACGCCGGAATTCTCACGCTCATCCAGTGCCGGCTGCTGACAAACTCGGTGGCTGGCGGATTTGGAGGCGACGGCGGCAACGGCGGCTCCGGTTACCTAGAAGGCGGCAATGGCGGCAATGGCGGCGCCGGTGGCCGGGCGTCAGGCGGTGCGATCTACAACATCGGCTCCCTACTGGCGAGCAATTGCACATTTGCGGGAAATTCCGCCATCGGTGGCGACGCGGGATTTGGGGGCGACGGCGGCGGTGGAGGTTTTCCGGGTGACGCAGGCAATGGTGCGGCGGGAGCGCCCGGCAGCGGCGGGGCCATTTACAACCTCGGTGTCGCGCGGATTCACAACAGCTCTTTCATCGGCAATTCCGCGCTTGGAGGTTACAGTTCCACGGCTGGAACGAAGGATTCGAACACTGGACGAGACGGTGCCACGGGTGGCAGCGCGATGGGAGGCGGAATTTACAACTCCAACTCGGTCCAGCTTGTGAATTGCACGTTCGCAAACAACTCCGTGCTGGGCGGGAACGGCGGCAACGGTGGCTACGGTTTCTTCCAGGGGGGCGACGGCGGCAACGGCGGAACGGGAGCCGGCGGCGGAGTTTACAGTTACGCCACGACGGCCCTGACCAACTGCACACTCTCGGGGAACTTCGCAAAAGGCGGCACCAACGGCGTCGCCGGCACGGGCGGATTCCCCGGCTCGGATGGTTCAATGGGCGCGAGCCGCGGCGGCAACATTGCCCGCGACGCGGGCAGTTTCGTTCTCGCAAATTCCCTCTTGGCATCGCCGACGTCCGGCGGCAACGGCTACGGAACAATCACGGACGCCGGATACAACGTCAGTTCGGCCAACAGCGTGAATCTCACCGCCACCGGCAGTCTCAAGAACACCGACCCGAAATTGAGCGCCATCGGAGAGTTTGGAGGGCCGACGTTGACGTTCATGCCGCAAATCGGAAGCCCTGCGATTGATCGCGGGTCAGCGGGTGCGTGTCTGACGATTGACCAACGGGGAGTGTCGCGCCCGGCGGGACTGGCCTGCGATTCAGGCGCGGTTGAATCCCAGGGTCTGTCCATCACGTCCCAGCCTCAAAGCCTCACGGTAGCGGAGGGATTCCCCGCCGCGTTCACCGTAGCCGCAGCCGGTGAGTTGCCTTTGACTTACCGATGGCGTTACAACAACACGAACATTGTCTCAGCCACAAACACTTCCTACTCGCTCTCCAACGCGGGTCTGACCAACGCCGGCGACTACCGCGTGGTGGTGTCGAACATCACCGGCTCGGTCACTAGCGAAGTCGCCGTCCTCAAGGTTCTGGTGACGACGTCCATCAACGCCCCCTGGTTGCTGAACCAGACGAACTTCGCGCTCTCCTACACCACACGCACCGGCCAGATCTACGTTCTCCAGTTCAAGGACAATCTGGCGGCGACCAACTGGACGAACCTTCGTACCAACGCAGGCAACGGCTCCGTGCTGACCAACCTCCAATCCATCACAGGCACATCCAACGGCTTCTTCAGGGTGTTGGTTGAATGACTTTTTTAGCCTGAAATTCGGATTCGCCAGATCCGGGAGCAGGCCTGAAGACCTCGACTTTGCGAACTATGGCTTCACTGCTGTACGGCTCGGACGAGCTTTGTTGCAAATTTCAAATTTCGGATTTCAAGTGGAGCGCAACGCTACTGGGGAAGCGGCGGGATCGCTTCGTCCGGAATTCCCGTTGACCCGGGCGGAGTCAATTCGGTGGGCGGCAACGGCGGCAGTTCACCGGCCGCCACCTGCGCCTTCGTCCGTTCACGTTCCACCTCGATGATGACAGTCTGTTCCTCCGGGGTGAACGTCGGCTGAGTTGGTTGTGTCGTTGTGGTGCCGCCGGTCGTGCCGCTGAAAGACAGTCCTCCGCCGGCGGACGTGGGCGTGGTGCGGGTCGGCCGTGAGGGAATGGATCTCAATCCTTGCTGCGCTCCGCCGATTGAAGTTGTACTGCTAACCCCGCTCCCTGCCGCAGGGGTAACGGGCCTGCCCATCATTGTAGGCGCGGGCCGTCCCGCCGCCGCAGGGGCGGCAGCCACGGTGGACGGAGTTTTCACCGCGTCTTTGTAGATGTCCAGCGTCTGGACTGAACCGTGGTTGCTGAACTTGACCGTGCCCGCCCCTTCATTGATTTCCAGAACCTCGATCTCGCCATCCCTCTGGCCTTCGCTCAAGACGAACGATTGATCCTTGTCGTTGATCTTGGCTTTGAACAGCACCTGACGCCGTCCGAGAAAGGAAGTGATTCCTTGAAGTTCGATTTTTGGAGTGGGCGGCGGCGGCGGCGTGTTGTCGGGCGGCGGTGCCGGCGGTTTGAGGCTGAACACGTTGCGGTCCACGATGCGTTCGTAAGGATTCGACCCGTCGCTGATGGCCTGCGAGGTCAGGGCCACGGCCAGTCCGGAACAAATCCACAGCAAGATTTTACCGTCACGTTTCATGCGCATTTGAATATATCGTTGCCCGTTTCAAACACCAACCGGATCTTTTGGTTGCGTGGCCATCAGTGAAATCAAAGCCCGGTCGGATGGTCCACAAAACACCACGGAACACCGAACTTGCGCGATAAATGGGCTGCCAACGCCTTCACGCCGAACGTTTCCGTGGCGTAATGCCCTCCGTAGAACACGTTCAATTCCAGTTCCTCGGCCACGGCGTAAGTCCAATGCGGCCCCTCGCCGGTGATGAACGTGTCCACGCCCTCGGCCGCCGCTGTTTTCAAATCGCCCCCGGCACCGCCGGTCACAACACCGATGCGCCGGCACACATCCGGGCCGCCGGGAATGACCCGTGGTTGCGAGCCGGTCACACGGGCCAGCCGCGACGCCAATTCCGTGCGGGAAATGTTCGCGGTTGTCTTGAAGCCGATGGGCTGTCCGTGACTTTCAAAGAACGGCCGGAGTTTCTTGAAACCGAGCGCGGCGCACAGTTGGGCGTTGTTTCCAAGATTGGGATGCGCGTCCAGCGGCAGGTGCGAACTATAGACCGCGAGATTGTTTTCGATCAAAAGCCGCAGCATTTCATGCCGTTTGCCAGTCCACGGGTGCGACGGAGACCAGAACAGGCCGTGATGAACGATCAACAAATCCGCCTCGTCCCGGATTGCCAGCTTCACCGTGCCGATGCTGCCGTCCACAGCCGCCGCGATGCGTGTCACCTTCCCGCGATTTTCCACCTGCAATCCGTTTGCCGCCCCGTCGTAATCGCCGATGTCCCGGGTGCGCAGGATGGCGTCGCAGTGTTTAACCATGGCGGAGAGCGGAGCGTTCGGCATGGGTTGATGAAATCAAACCGGCGTTGCATAGAAAAGCCGCAAATCTTCGGACACCAACGCATGCCTTACACCCACAAAGAGCGACCAGTCACTGGTCGCAGCGCTCGAATGACGGGATAATGATCGAAACATCGAAAGTCTGTCTCCGCTGAGGCGTGCTGCGAACGGGATCGTCCGGCCGCCGGAAGTCAATAACGCGTCAGGTTACGTCATCAAATGATGTTGTGGGCACAAAAAGCGCGGCCCTCGCGGGCCGCGCTTGTGATGGAATCGAGAAACGATTTACTTCGTCGGCACTGTCGCAATCGTCTGCAAAATGCGGCTGGCGATCTTGTAGGGGTCGCCCTGTGAATTCGGACGACGGTCTTCGAGATAGCCCTTGTAGCCGCTGTTGACGAAGCTGTGCGGAACGCGGATGGACGCGCCACGGTTGGCAACGCCGTAGTTGAATTTGTCAATGGACTGCGTTTCGTGCAGACCGGTCAGACGCAGATGATTGTCCGGGCCATAGACGGCGATGTGTTCGTTTTTGTATTTGTCGAACGCCGCCATCAACGCCTCGAAATACGCCTGGCCGCCGACTTCGCGCATGTGCTTGGTCGAGAAATTGGAGTGCATGCCCGATCCGTTCCAATCCACGTCCTTGCCGAGCGGTTTGCAGTGCCAGTTGACGTCCACCTTGTACTTCTCACACAGACGCAGGAGAAGGTAGCGAGCCACCCAGACCTGGTCGGCCGCGGTCTTGGAGCCTTTGCCGAAAATCTGGAATTCCCACTGTCCTTTGGCGACTTCCGCGTTGATGCCTTCGTGATTGATGCCGGCGTCAAGACACAGGTCAATGTGCTCTTCGACGATCTGCCGGGCGATGTCACCGACGTTTTTGTAGCCGACGCCGGTATAATACTCGCCCTGAGGCGGCGGGAAACCGCCACCGGAGGGGAATCCAAGTGGAACGCCATCCTTGTAAAGGAAGTATTCCTGCTCGAATCCGAACCACGCATCCGGGTCATCCAAAATGGTTGCGCGGCTGTTGCTGGGATGCGGCGTCTTGTCGTCGGGCATATAGACTTCGCACATCACCAGCGCGCCGTTCTTGCGGGTGGTGTCGGGATAGACCGCCACGGGATGCAGTTTGCAGTCGGAGCTTTTGCCCTCGGCCTGACGCGTGGAACTGCCGTCAAATCCCCAGATCGGAAGGTCCTTCAATGACGGAAAACTTCCGTATTCCTTGATGAGAGTTTTGCTGCGGAGGTTGGGGACGGGTTCATAGCCGTCCAGCCAGATGTATTCGAGTTTGTATTTCGCCATGAGCTTGCGTGTGTTGGTTATTCGATTGTCCGTCAACCGGGAGACAACTCACCCGTTGAAACAATGCTCCGCTCAAAGCAGGGCCGGTACCACGACGGCCAATCCTTGAAGCCAGCTCAACGCAAAGGCCCGTTTTATGGGCCTCCAGACGGCTTTTTTGCGATTCCAATCCGTAATGCGCCGACAGTCCTGAATGAGTGCGGCTGTCGCTTTTTATCCGGCCTGCGCAAATCGCTTCGCCCGGAGGAAAGCTCCAAATTCCAAGTTCCAAGCCCCAGGGAAGCTACAATACCAAACATCAAAACCACGGCACAAGCCGCGCAGTTCCGAAGTTTGGTGCTTGAAGTTTGGTGTTTCTCTGGAGCTTGGTGTTTGGAGCTTGGAGTTTCGCCACGCATTGTCGCGACTTTCCAATCG
>DAOLDN010000293.1:0-5132 GCA_035327385.1 Verrucomicrobiota bacterium
CACGCGGAAAAGAAACCCCCCCCCCCCCACCCCCCCCTGAAAAAGAAAGAAAAACCAAACAGCACCGAGACAACGCCCCCACGCCAGCCTTCCCCGCCACGAGGACAAGACCAGCGCCATCAACATCGCCACGCCGCCGGCGACCAGCACGCCGATCGGTCCTTGCCACAGTTCGAGTCCACCGAAAGTTGGCGGACGCAACAACAGGTTGCCGCCAAGAAACACAACCGCGCCCAACCCGATTGCCACGGCGAACGCCTGCAAAAAGTGCCGGCTCAACGTGGACGCATACAACGCCAGCAGCGAGACCAGCACAAAGGCCAATGGCAGGGCGTAAATCGTGTCGCGATCATGAAGAACACTCGATTTGCCGATCATCATCAACAACACCGACAGCACGCCCGACAGCAGCGCGAACAGGAACACGGAAACGACTTTGACGGAGAACTGCGCCCGGCGTGAAACAGGAAAGCACAATTGCGGCTCCAATGTTCCGAGTCGCCGCTCTTCCGCCACCGCCGAGCAGCCAATCATCAACGGAACGATAAACCACAGAATCCAATACCATTCAAAGAGCAGATTCCACACGCTGCTGTCCCCCACCGACATGATCCGTTGGCAGCCCAGCACAGCGAGGTTCATTACGAACAACATCGCCGCCAGCAGCAGGCTGATTTGCTGGAACTGGAATTCCTTGCGCGCCAGCGCCCATATCGGATGCGAATGCCGAAGTCCGGGCTGCACGTCACGCGATGCCCGGCTTCGGAGCGATGGCAAAGTCACCGAGCCGCCAGTCCACCCAACGTCCTGGGCGGTTAGGAACAATTTCCATGCTGTGAAAAACCCCGCCACGCAGTAAATGACCATCGCGATGACCACAAACGTTTCCTTGTGTTGCACGATTGGAATCGAAGTGATCAACAGGATGAGCGCGAGCGGAACCAGCAAGGCCAGCAGGAACGCGGCAAGCAGTTGCCTCAACAACAGAGTCCACCAGAGCGCGCTGGTCGCTGCCACGAAAGCCGCCAGCGTCCAGAACCATATCAACGTCCGCGCCTCGTTCCACGATGACAGGTACGGAATGTTTGTGACCGCCGCGACAAACAACACAGTCAATACCGCCATGCCCAGGACCAACAACTTCAGAAGCCAGAAATTGCGGCGAGGGACTGGTTGCGCGAGCAACACAGAGAACGTATTGGATGAGAATTCCCGTCCGAAGACGGAAAGACCGAGCAAGGCACAGCCGATGGGGATGGTGTACAGCGCAAACTGGACGTGAGCCGGGCCGGAGTATTCGGTCCCAATGACCATCACAATCAGGAACGGCAGCGCGCACAATCCCACAGCCGCCGCCCACGAAGGCAGCATCAATCTGACTTCCTTTCCGAGACTCGGGTTCATGCTTTGGCCTGGGTCAAAGTTTTGCACGCCACGAATATCTCCTCCAACGTCAACGATTCCGTCCGCACGTCTTCCGGTTGGAGGGTCTTTAGCTTCGCGATAAGCTCGTCGCTGCCGCCGTTGGCAAGAATTTCAAGTTCGCGTCCGGATTGTTTCACGCTCAATGCGCCAGGCAGATCAATGCGGTCGGGTGGTTGAGCGAAGCGGACGCGGATTTTCTTGAAGCGGTCGCGGGCGACATCGGATTCCATCGTCAGCAATTCACGCCCTTCCCCGATGATCGTGAATTCGTCAATCAAACCCTCGAACTCGGAGATGAGATGCGTGGAGACAAACACCGTGCGGCTGCCGGGATCGCCGGATTGATACGCGCCGATGACGGTCTCGATGAACTCACGACGCACGATGGGGTCAAGGCCGGAGGTCGGCTCGTCCAGCAGCAGCAGCTCCGGTTCGGGACAGATTGCGCTGACGAGCGCGAGTTGCGTCTTCTGGCCCTTGGACAAGGAGGCCGCCTTTTGATCCGGCTTGAGTCCGAAACGTTTCAAAAGGTCGGATTCGATGTCGCGATTCCAATTCCTCCTGAAGGACGCGACATAATCCAGCGTGTCGCGCACGGTCATCCACGGATAGAACGCCACTGCATCCGGCACGTATGCAATGCGCGATTTGACGGCGACCTCGTTCTTTTGCGGATCGAGGCCGAACACACGCACGCTGCCGCTGGTTGGGCGGAGCAGATTGAGCAGACATTTGATCGTGGTGGTCTTGCCAGCGCCGTTGCGCCCGAAGAAGCCGTAGCA
This sequence comes from Verrucomicrobiota bacterium, assembly GCA_035327385.1. Classification (GTDB taxonomy): domain Bacteria; phylum Verrucomicrobiota; class Verrucomicrobiia; order Limisphaerales; family JADLHS01; genus DAOLDN01. The sequence goes on from DAOLDN010000293.1 coordinate 2,208, forward strand.
ACGCCCCGGCTGCACCCGCAGGCTGAGGCCGTTCACGGCGTCCAGCGAACCGTAGCGACGATGGAGGTTATGGATTTCAATGACCGGTGACGGTTTCATGGTTTGTCCTTTTTGTTCTCGAAATAATCCAGCCGGTCTTTGACCAGCGCCAGAAATTCGGTACGATCCACTTTGAGGTGGTGCGCGGTGACGACCGCCTCGTCAATCTCCTTGACCAACATCTTCTGGCGGACAGGTTTGCTGAATGGAGTGTTGCCGTCCCTGATATAGCATCCCTTGCCCGGCGACGTTTCAATGATTCCCTGATTCTCCAGCTCCGCGTAGGCCTTGGCAACGGTGTTGCGGTTGACGCGCAATTCTTCGGCCAGTTGGCGCACCGATGGCAACAGGTCGCCGGCGCGCAATCCCCCGGATGCGGCAGCGTAACGCACCTGATCCACCAGTTGCAGATAGGGCGACTTGCCGGTCTTGAAATCCAGGTGAAACATCATAGGCGATTAGTGTCATAGGACACTATGACAGTTCCCGTGTGGTGTCAACATCTGATTTCCGTTGTGGGTGGATGCCGGGATTTGTCCGGTTGATTTGAGAAGTGCGGGAAAACCCGCGGGTTGATAAGCTCCGCACGAAAGATCAAACTGCAAAGTGATGACGGGGCCATCCGAAAGCGAATTGCTGGCGCGCTGCAAACGCGGCGATACGGGCGCGTGGGATGAATTGTTCGATCGTCACTACGCGGCGGCTGGACGGTTTGTCTTTCAACTCGGATCGGACTTTACTCGCGAAGATGTGGAGGAGATTTGTCAGGAAACGTTTTTGGCCGTCATCAAAAGTCTCACTTCCTTCAAAGGTGGCAGCCAGTTCCAGACGTGGCTGTTTCGCATCGCAGCGAACAAGGCGCGCGATCACCGGGAACGCCGCCATGCGGCCAAGCGTGGCGGTGGTCGGTCCGACGTTTCGCTCGACGCCGAAGACCCCGAAACCGGGCTGACACACGACCCGCCTGCCGCGACGCCTGCGCCGGATGTGGATTTGTCGAAAGTGGAGGACGCCGGACTGATTCGTGTTGCGCTGGATCAACTGGATGCGCCGTGTCGTGAGATCATCCAGCTTCGTTATTTCGGCGATCTCAGCTATGAGGAATTGAGCCGCACGCTGGAATTGAATCCCAAGACCGTCAGTTCGCGTCTGAGCAAATGTCTCGACCGGCTGGAGGTCATTGCCAGAAAGGTTTTTTCCGGGGAGAAATCCGGAGCATTTCCGTCTAATGTGTAGTGGACAGAATGGACAACGAACGCCCAATTGAAAAACTGCTCCGCCGCCACGCAAAGCAGCGACGTGAAGAATCCGGCGCGGATGTGGAACTGCATCCGGCCACTCGCAAGCTGTTGCAGGGGGAAGTGGCGCGGCAATTTCCAAAGGCGACGGAGAACAAACGTCCGGCAACGGGCGCGTTCCCGGCACTCTGGACAAGGCTCGCGTATGGAGTGTGCGCCGTGGCAATTGTCGGAGTCATCGGCGCGCTCGTGTTTCCCGCGTTGAACCGGGCCAAGTCCACAGCTCAATTCGCGAAGGCGGACTACCCGGCACAAGCGGAAGCGGAATCACTTTCACGCGGAATTCAGCCTCCCGCTCCGGCGACACAGCCTGCGGCCGTTGTATTCAACGACGGCAAGGCTTCATCGCGCTTGGAGGAAAGCGATGCTCTGCCGGCCAGACGAGACAAAGCTGTCAATGAGCCGCAACGGAAGCTGGACGAAACACCGAAAGAAACCGGGCTGGCCAATGGAGTCGTGGCTTCAGCCGGGACGATACAGCTCGCCGCCGACGACACGACCGCTCAATCCGCCGACAACCAGCGTCCAGAGATTGCGCGATTCTCAAACACCGGCAGCGTGCAGACGCGCGCTTCCGTGTTGAACAGTTTTCAAGTCGAGCAGTTGGGTGATGAATTGCGGGTGATTGATGAGGACGGCTCGACGTATTCGGGAAACATTTTGGTGGCGGGCGTTCGTTTTCAATCCGCTCCGCCGTCCGGAGCCGGTGGCGGCAATGACGGCGGCCTGGGAAAACACCGCGATGAAATCAAGAAAACAGAAGCCTCAAAAGATTCGACCGCTTCAGAGAGTCGTCTCCAATCCGACCAGAATTTTTATTTTCGCGTGGCCGGCTTCAACAACACGCTGCGCCAGAACGTGGTGTTCGAGGGCAACCTGATCCCGACCAATCAGGCGGTTCAATCGTCAACAGGGGTGACGAATTTGCAGCAGGGCCAGAATCAGCAGTTTCAGAATCTCCAGCAGTTCATCAACAACTCCGTCATCATCGGCCGGGCGCAGGTGGAAGAAGAAAAGGAGATCGAGATCAACGCAACGCCGGTCGGGCCGTGAGATTTGATTGCCGCGTCCTGGATTCACTCCTTCCGCAAGAACCTGAGCGCGTCATCGAAATCGGCGGGCCACGGGGCTTGAAACTCCATTTTCTTTCCGCTTCGAGGGTGAACGAACGCCAGTTTGTGGGAGTGGAGCATGACACGGGGAGCTTCATAACCGGTCAGTTCCGCCAGACGCCGCGACTGCCGCTGGCCATAGGTCGTGTCGCCGGCAATGGGAAATCCCAGGTGCTGGAAATGCACCCGGATCTGGTGTGTGCGGCCCGTGTGGAGTGTTGCCTCCACCAAAGTGGCCTCGCGCAGCCGCTCGATGACACGATAGCCGGTATGCGCCGGGCGGGCGTTGTCATCGTCGCGAACGGCCATGCGTTTGCGGTGTGACGGGTGGCGCGCGATGGCCGCGCGAATGTTTCCCTCGTCGCGCGGGACTTCTCCGCAAACGATGGCGATGTAAATCTTCCCGACCGTGCGTCCGGCGAATTGCGAGGAGAGCGCCAGGTGTGTTTCATCGCCTTTGGCAACGACCATGCAGC
>DAOLDN010000294.1:0-5125 GCA_035327385.1 Verrucomicrobiota bacterium
TTGCGGCGGTGACAAGATTCCCCGCAAGGGCGGCCCGGGCATCACGCAAAGCGATCTGCTGGTAATCAACAAGACCGATCTGGCGGCGGGTGTGGGTGCGGATTTGAAGGTGATGGAACGTGACACAAAAAGAATGCGCGGCGACGGACCGTTCGTGTTCGCACAGGTCAGGAACGGGGTGGGTGTGGAGGAAATCATCCGGCACATCATCCACGCCTGGCAGCATGCCACCGGTGTCGAACACGGGCATGGAGCGCCCGGGCCTTAGCCCTTTGAACTGGAAGGTTCTTGTTCCGCGCGTGGCGGATGCGAGGCCGGTTTGTGATCCACGTAACCCGGTCTGCCCGATCCGGTGAGAATGACTTCGGTCACTTCCGGTTTCTCGGAGTTTGGCGGCAATTCCACCACGCCAAAAATGTTCGCTCGCCGCACCGGTCCAAAGTAACGGCTGTCCGTGCTTTCCATTCGGTTGTCTCCCAGCACAAAGAATTCGTCGTTGCCCAGTTTCCAGTTCAGGCGTCGGAGGATTCTCGAATCGTTTTCGAGGGTATAGGTGTGTTCGGGAAGGTAAGGCTCGCTCAACCGCCGCCCGTTGATATAGACGAACCCGCGGTGAATGGTGACTTTCTCTCCGGGCAGACCGATGACGCGTTTTATGACACGCTCGCCACGATCGTCGGAGATGATCAGCACGTCGCCACGTTGCACGATTCCGCCCACGGGTCTGGCCTGAACGACGTCGTCCGGTTTGAACGTGGGATACATGCTCACACCCTGCACCACCGAGCAGGTGCCGATGCTGCTGCGAGCGATGCCGATTGCTGCGGCTACAAACGCAAAGGCCATAATCAGCCGCCTGCTTGAAATCGTAGTCGTCTTCATTTCGAGTCCTTCAGCTCGAAATAAAGCAACTGCGGGGCCAGCCGGCCTCGAAATTGCCGCCGACTGGGTTTGCGAAAAGCCCCAATTTCAGGAGAATTCCAAACAGTGAGGTGCGTCCGGGCGGCAGCGGCCCGGCGATGCGTCCCGTTCGTCGCAACAGCGCCCACGCTTTGGACACTTCGCCAGAATGCAAGTCAGGTTTTCCGGGTCAGGTCGCGGTTGAGACATTCCGCCGTTTCACGCCGCAACACCTGCCGCGAGTCGTTGTCCAGTCCGAGCGGATCGAAGCGGTGGCGGTAATGAAGCCGTAGCAACTCGCGCAATCGGGGATGCAGGTCTTTGAGAACCGGATCCTGCGTCGCGCGTTCCAGCCAGTCGCCGAGCGTTTCCCACGGTTGACGCGCCACGCCGCGCGCCGCGATCCTCCGTTCCAGTTGATAAAACTCGGAATCCGACCCCGGCCAGTTCAAGGGAACGATCGGGGCGACGGTTGTTCTCGTCTGTCGCCGTGCCCGTCTCTTGAAAAGGATCTGATAGAGCAGAAACAGAATCACAGGAACAAGCGAGTAGAGCAGGTAGTTCCTCAGTTGCGCCTCTCCCCAGCGAATTCTTGCGATCTCAAACTTCAGGCGCGACCAGGCGTCCGAGAGGAATTGCATCGGACTGCGCCGATTTCCTTCCACGTCCAGCCACGACGGAGGGGTGGTGTCGAAGTCCTCCCAACGTTCGTCTTTCCACACGAGACACCACGAATGAGCGTCGCGTTCACGGACGACGTAACCTTCCCCGGAGGCTTCATGCACGACATAACCGACGGCGTATCGCGCCGGAACTCCCGCCCTGCGCAACAGGAGCACCGTGGCCGTGGCGAAATACTCGCAATGCCCGCGCTTGGTCTCCATGAGAAAACGGGTCAACGGCGTGTCCTCCGTCGTGAACGGTCTTCCCGACGATTGCCAGGTGCTGTATTCGAACTCGTCCTGGAAAAAATTGCGAATGGCCTCCAGCTTGCCCGCTGTGTCCTTGCTTCCGAGTTCCAGACGCTCGATCACCGCGTCGAGAACATCACCCTCGATCCCATGCAGGATGGCGATGTCATTGGTGTCGGGAGGCGAATCTATCGTGTCGCCCGGACCGGAAATGGCGTCGAAAATGACCAGTCCCGGTCCTTCGGCCAGCACCGAGCCAAGGGCGTTTTTTTGCAGCACGTAGACCGGCAGTTGTTCGAGACGCAGACTGCCGCGCGGTAGCGGCAGGAGTCCGGCCGGATTCCCGTCGCGCGTGCGTCTATCCAGGTAGCACGCGATGCGGTTGGTCGCGGTGGCAATCCTGCCCGGCAACAACGGCCAGGTCGTCTCCGTCGGCCCGGCGGAAATGATTTCGAACGGCTCTTTTGACCCTCCGGTCGTCCACACCGGAGACCGGAACGTCCTGTAGCTGGCCTCCCGCAGATAACCGGGTGGCGGACTGCCGTTCCTGGGTTCCAGGCGCACGACGATCCTCGCGGACAATTTGACCTCGCCGATCTGGCCCAGAAACGTGCGGCTTTGCGAAGGATCGGGACTGCGCCGGGCGAAGTACGAGAAGAGGTTCGAACCAGAATTCTCGATCAACATCTGCAACTGGCCGATGCCGAACTGGCCATAGTAACCGGCTCCAACCGGCAATGCCAGCGCGCACACCCAGGCGGCAAGCCCCCAGCGTCGCGACCGGTAGCGCCACAGCGCCCAGATGACCAGCGCGCACAGTCCCCAGAAGTAGTTCGTGTTGCCGCTGGAATGTACGCTGGCCGCAGTGAGGCAAATGCCGAAATACGGATACGACACGTTCATGTTGGGCGACGGCGGCGGCGTCTGATTCAATTTCCTCGCCCTCCTCCAACGCCGCTGCAGCACGATGGAAATGGTCGCCATGGGGATCTGATCTCGCGTGCTGTAGGCCTGGGCTGCGGCGAACAGAAAGAACACGATTGGCATCCAGCGGACGACGGCGTTGGCGGCGCGGGCCAGCGTGGTGCCGGCGGCGCGTTGCGCGGCCAGCGTGGGACTCTCCACCAGTCCGCGGACCGTTTCCGCGCCTCCGTGGCTTGTGAACGCAAAAGCGATAGACGCGATGACCAGCACGCTGCACAACGCCCAGATGCGCATGAAATCCTCGTCCGAAAAATCCCATCTCAGTCTCAACACCCGCGAGCTTTCCAGAATCACCGCAAACAACGCGCCCACCGCCAGAAAATCAGTCTGCCAGCCCCAGAACAGCAACGCGGCACCGACAAGCAGCGGAGGCGTTTTCATAGGCCGGCAAGCTCCTGTTCCACGCGGTCCGAACGCAATACGTGAAAGTGGCCCGGTTCGTCGCGCATCGGGCCGGGATCGAGATGGGTGTCGTCCGACGGTGACACCACGACGAGCACCTTCACGGGAACACCGAACGACCTGAGTTTGCGGACGAGGTTTTGACGTTCCTCGTCCCACGTCAGCAGCACACAGATGCAACCGCTGACGGCGGCGGCGTGATTGAAAACGAGATGTTCCAGGGACGAAAACGATTTGTCCGGGCAGGCTCGGACCGAAGCCAGGATTTCCAGCATCTGATCGGCATGCGCCAACCCACGGCCCGCCGTGAAGCAATAGGCCTGCGCGCCTACGAACAACAAATCGAGCAACGACTCCTGGGTCAGGACAGTGCAGGCGAACGACGCAGCGATGGCGACGGCTTCCTCGAACGTGTCGCCGTGCGGCACGTTGGTGAAAGTGTCGAGGATCAACGCGTGGCGGACGAAGAATTCATCCTCAAACTCCTTCACGATCGGGATGCCGGTCTTGGCCCAGCTTCGCCAGTGAATGTGGCGCGGAGGGTCGCCGCGACGATAATCGCGCAAGGAGACAAACTCCTCGCTGCGTCCCACGTTGGAGGCCATCGCCACGCCGCCTTCCTGATACTTCAGAGTTCCCGGCAGGGCGACAGGGGAAAGCGGGTAGCGTTTCGGAAGGATCAACACGGATTGCGGCAGCGTCACCATGCTGAAACCTCGAAACAACCCCAACGGATCAGCACTAGCCACGGTCAGTCCTTCGAGCCGTAACACTCCCCGCCGCAGTGGCGTCACTTGGATGGTCGTCTCCACCTCGCCGTTGGACGGCATGTCCGGGAGGGGCGATTCGCGGACGGTCGCGATGCGGAACGGATTGCGACGGCGCGCGACATCGAATCGAAACGATCGCGCCAGCCTGTCCTCGGCCACTTGCACGGCCAGCCAGTCGTTGAACGAAGGGCGCGGGTCGGGGAGATTCTCCAGCAACACCAGACCCGTCTGCGGTTTTCGGGAGAGGTTGCGGATACTGACACGGTAGTGAAGTGGTTTGCCCACGGTACCGAAACGCGGCAATCGCCGGCTGGCCGCGAACCGTGTTTTGAAACGGAAGCCGAACACGATCGAAAAGAGAACCAGAAACGTCAGCAGCGCGAAGGCCTGATAGGCGACGGTGTTGTCCGTGTCGAAGCCGAGCGTGGCGGCGGCGACCAGCGCCAGCAGCACGGCGATGCCGGGATGCGTGAACCGGCGCGTCACCGAATGGCGCAACCGCGAAACAAAGCGGTACAGCCTGTAGATGATCCGCCAGACGAGTTTCATGGATCACGCGGGCACTTTGACTTTCTTCAGAACATCCTCGACGACTCCGCGCGAACTCAATCCCGAGAAACGCGCCTGCGGCTCCATCACCAGCCGGTGCGCGATGACCGGCACGGCCAGCTCCTGAATCTGTTCGGGCGTCACGAAATCCAGTCCATCAAACAATGCCAGCGCCTGCGCGGCCTTCATCAGCGCGATGGAGGCCCGCGGGCTGGCCCCGAGCTGCACGCCGCCGGCCGTGCGCGTCGCGGCGGCAAGGTCCACGATGTAACGTTTCAATTCGTCACTGATCCGGACGGCTTCGACGGCGCGTTTGAGCATGAGCACTTCCGTGAGCGTGGCACAGGGTTTGAGCAGTTCGAGGGGATGATTGTCCTGCTGCGCCGTGAGGATGGCGACTTCTTCGGCGGTTTCCACGTAGCCCAGTGTGAACTGCATGGCAAAACGGTCCATTTGAGCCTCCGGCAACGGATAGGTGCCACGAAACTCCACCGGGTTCTGAGTGGCAATGACGAAAAACAAATCCGCGAGGTGGCGACGTTCGCCGTCCACGCTGACCTGGCTTTCGCCCATCGCCTCCAGGAGCGCGGACTGGGTGCGTGGCGAGGC
>DAOLDN010000295.1:0-5111 GCA_035327385.1 Verrucomicrobiota bacterium
CGGGAGTCGCGACGGCCGATTTTGGGTTGTGGCAGACTCTCGAATTCGCAAATGGGATGGCAAAGGCTGGACGGAGGATCGTGGTTCCACACCCTGGGGATTCAATCCACTCGTTTCGTTCATTGAATTGCGCAATGGCTATCTGGCAGCAGGCACGGGCAATCAAGGGTTGTTTCTGGTTTCCCCCGAAGGGGCCAGCCTGAATTTCAACCGGACAAACGGTCTGTCTCACGACTGGGTGCGCTGTTTGTGGGAGGATCGCGAGGGAAATCTCTGGGCGGGCACTGGCACGGGGCTGAGCATGTTGCGGCAGCGAAGTTTTTTTACAGTCGCTCCGCCGGATGAATGGAAGGGCTGTGCCGTACTCTCGGTCACTGCCGGGCGCGATGGTTCGCTCTGGATCGGGACGGAGGGCGCCGGAGTTTATCACTACCGGGAAGGTTTGTGGTCTCACTTCACTTACGATGACTCCGGACTGAAGAACTCATTTGTCTGGTCCGTGACGGAAGATGACCAGGGCCGAATCTGGGCAGGAACGTGGGCCGGAGGCGTGTACATTCGACAGACAAACAATTTTGAGCCGGCACCGCTGATGGAAAACTTCTTCATCCCCGCACCAGCCATTCTGCCAGCCCGGGACGGCGGCGTTTGGATCGGGACAGGCAACGGCTTGCTGCGTCATGAATCCAACCGCATCACGAAATTCGGTCGCGAGGCTGGAATAGAATCACCCGACGTGCGTACGATTCTGGAGACGCCGGGTGGTGTCGTGTGGTTCGGCATGTACAACGGCGGATTGGGTCGCCTTGAGAATGGCCTGGTGCGGCAGTTCCGCACCAGCGACGGTCTGCCCAGTGATTTCGTCCAGTGCCTGAAGCTCGAATCCAACGGCGACCTGTGGATCGGCACGGCGGGCGGTGGTTTGAGCCGGTTGAGGCATGGCCGTTTTACGAGTGTGAGCACGGAGCAAGGGCTGCCAAACAACGTGATCTGCCATATCGAGGAGGATGATCAGGGGAATTTCTGGATCAGTTCCTACGATGGCATATTCCGGGTATCGAAGGCAGAACTGGAAGCCTGTGCCGATGGGAAGATACCAAGCGTGCATAGCCTTCACTATGGCAAGGCAGACGGCCTGCCGACGCAGGAATGTTCGGGCGGACTGCAACCTTCTGGTTGTCAAACCAAGGACGGACGGCTGTGGTTCCCGACGAGCAAGGGCCTGGTGGTGCTGGACCCCGCCGCTGTAACCACAAATCTGCTGGCGCCACCCGTGGTCATCGAAGAGTTCCGTGTGGATGGAGTCGTGGTCAGTAATACAGGTCCGACTGAGATTCATATCAAGCCGGGTCATCAACGTTTTGATTTTCAGTATACTGCCCTCAGTTTGGTGTCGCCGGAAAAGGTGCGGTTCCGCTGTCGGCTGGAGGGATTGGAAAAGGAATGGATGGATGTGGGTACAAGCCGGGCTGTTAATTACAACTTTGTTCCGCCCGGCAGGTATGTCTTCCATGTCACCGCCTGCAACAACGATGAGATATGGAACGAGCAGGGGGTGTCGCTGGCGTTTCATGTGCTCCCCCACTTCTGGCAAACCGTTTGGTTTCGTGTAGTTGGAGCGGTGGCTCTCGCGGTCACCGCGGGCGCTCTGGTCTGGTTCGATACGCGGCGGCGCATGGGACGCAAAATGGAAAAACTGGAACGCCAGCGCGCACTGGATCGCGAACGCTCGCGCATCGCCAGTGATATCCACGACGATCTCGGTGCCAGCCTCACCCGTATCACACTGCTCAGCCAATCGGCTCGCGGTGATCTCGAGGATAACGCCCCCCAGGCAGCCGCCGAGGTGGATCGAATTTACACGACGGCCCGCGAATTGACGCGGGCGATGGACGAGATCGTCTGGGCCGTCAACCCGCAGCACGACACCCTCGACAGCCTGGCAATCTATCTCGGCAAGTTCGCCCAAGATTACCTGCGGGCGGCCGGCATCCGCTGCCGCCTGAATCTGCCCGAACAACTGCCCAATTGGTCGCTCACAGCAGAGCTTCGCCACAACCTTTTCCTCGCAGTGAAAGAAACCCTGCACAACGTCGTCAAACACTCCTCCGCCACCGAGGTGCATATCACGCTGACACTCGCGCCCAATGGCTTCGCATGGGAAGTTGAGGACAATGGCCACGGCTTCTCTGGCGGCGACGCAATACCGGAAAATCCCGACCGCTTGTCTTCGGGAAACGGGCTGCGAAACATGCGCCGACGCACGGAAGAAGTGGGCGGGCGATGCGAAGTGAAAAGCTCGCCGGGCAAGGGAACCCGCGTCAAGTTCTGGCTTCCACGCAAAGGGGTGTCGTGATTAAGAGAAACGGGCAACGGTTGTCTTCGTTCTGAGGCTCAACACTGAACTCCATTCCCGGAAACTGACCCCATCCGGTCAGATCACTGGTCGGTTCGTGTCACTTCCAACCCGGGAAGCGATAGTTGTCATGCACGAATTCCCCGTCCGCTCCAGTCTCAGTGCTGGACAGCGAGAGTCCCGGATCCTGTCCGTTCGCCGCCTTCTTGCCCGCCTGGATGATTCGACCGTCCTTCCACTTGCGGCTGGACGCATGGCCGTCGGCGAAAGACATGGTGCTCACGTCGCCGTGATACATCGCCGGCGGGTCCACCCAGGTAAAACTGTCGCCGCCCGTGGTCCACCGGACAACCCACGTGCCTACGTTGCGATTGCGTTCGTCCGCATCCTCCATGAAGATGAAAGTGTTGGCCGCAGCTGAAATCTCAGTGACCTTCTTGTAGGAAGCGCCCGCGCCCCAATAGTTGTCCCAACTGTCGCCTGCGACGTTCTGCGATTTGGAATAGCTGTCGTACGCCCAGCCCGTTGGCAGGGTCAACTTGTAACGCACGTCGCCGGGGCAGTGATAGACGCCGACGTTCGGGGCGTACTGATAAAGCGGATTGTTGCTCTTCAATCCAGTCTCCACGGCGGTTTGCGCCCGTTGCACTGTCATGATGGCGAGAATCGCCGGACTGGGTCCATCCCAGAAGCCACCTGTCCCACGATACGGCACAATGAAATTGTTGTTGTCGTCGGCATACATGCCGAAAGCGAGGCCGAGTTGCTTTTGATTGCTGAGGCAGGTGGATTGTGTGGCCTTCAATTTCGCCCGCGTCAAAGCGGGCAACAACATCGCCGCAAGAATCGCGATAATTGCGATGACGACCAATAGTTCAATCAGCGTGAACGCCCGAGGGCGCAAACGCCCAACGCTGTTATTGGATGTGATTTTCATGTGTGACCAAGCCAAATGTTAACAGGCAAAACACTCCCTTCTAGTCGGTAAAACTAACGATTGTTGGACAGGCAGCCGTGTTGTTACTTCTAAACCATGACCCTGTGTCAGGATGAAAGCGCCCGATGACAGGGCTCTTCACGCTTTTGGCCCGGTTGGCGCGCACGAATTCGAGTCGTTCGTCCAAGCTGCGTCAATGCAACTACAACCGAAGGAACCAGCATGTCCGTCAGCCGACGTCCGTTGAAGTATTTCGCACTCGCAAGCGTTTTCGCCGCCATCTCGATGACCGCTCTGGCCCAGAATCCCGCCGCCGCGATCAATGTGAACGCCAACGCCAGCCTCACCGTCACCAACATCGGCCTGAACAACGGCACCCTCTACGACTTCGTCGTCAGCGCGCGACCGACGTCGTTTGCGCCGACGCAACTCGGTTTTGCGAACGCTGGAAATCAGTTGCAGCTCAACTGGCCGGAGGACCACACGGGCTGGTTGCTGCAATCGCAAACGAACAGCCTGACCTCTGGCTTGGGCACGAACTGGAGCAATGTTGCCGATTCAACCGAAACCAATCTGATGACGCTGCCGGTGAACGCCGCTGATGACGCGGTGTTCTTCCGCCTGATGCGATCGTAGTCACACCGAACGCCTTTCTATCCATGAAAATACAAGTCAGCATTCGCAGGCGCGGCCTGCATCCTCTCACTGGTCGGGGTTTCGCCGGCCCGGTCGCCAGTTTCCGAAGTGGGCGCAGTGTGTTTGCTTCCCTGGCCACGATCTTGTGCGTGCTGATTTCTTCGGCGGGTGTGTTTGCGCAATTGCCAATGCCGACCTACGGGTGGAATCTGGGCAATACACTCGAGCCACCCTGCGGCGAAGGCTGCTGGGGGCCGGCCGCAACACAGGCGCTGATCAACAGCGTCGCCAATGCCGGGTTCAATTCCATCCGCATCCCATGCGCCTGGAACAGCCACGCCAATCAGTCCACGTACCAAATTGACCCTGCCTTCCTGTCCCGGGTCAAACAGGTGGTGGACTGGTGTCTGGCCACAAACCTGCATGTGATTATCAACGACCATTGGGATGGCGGCTGGCTGGAAAATAATCTCACGGGCACGGTGAATCCCACCATCAACGCAAAGATGAGCGCCTACTGGACGCAGATCGCGACCAACTTTGCCAATCACGATCACCGGCTGTTGTTTGCCGGAGCGAATGAACCCAACGTGGACAACGCCGCGAAAATGGCCGAGTTGATGACCTACTACAACACATTCATCAGTGCGGTGCGCGGCACCGGCGGCAGCAACACCACCCGCTGGCTGGTTGTGCAGGGGCCAAACACCGACATTGACACGACCGACAACCTGATGAACACCCTGCCGAGCGACCCGACACCGGGCCGCCTGGTGCTCGAAGTCCACTACTATTCTCCTTGGAACTTTTGCGGACTGTCACAGGACGAGAGTTGGGGCAATATGTTCTACTTCTGGGGGCAGGGTTATCATTCCGCGACGTTGCCTTCCCGCAACCCGACCTGGGGCGAAGAGGACTATGTGGACGCGCAATTCCAGAAGATGACCAACAAGTTCGTCAGCCAGGGAATCCCCGTGATTGTTGGTGAATTCTCGTCCGCGAGGCGCACCACTGCCAACTACCCGGACCTGACCGGCGCGAACCAGGATTTGCATCTTGCTTCACGGACTTACTTTCACAAATACGTCGCTGATTCCGCTCGCAGCCACGGGCTGAGTCCCTTCTTTTGGGATGTTCCAGGGGGAGGACAATTGTTCAATTGGACCACGGGCGCGATCGTTG
>DAOLDN010000296.1:0-5101 GCA_035327385.1 Verrucomicrobiota bacterium
TTTTTGAAAAACTTGCGCGTGCGGGGCTGAACACATCCATCGGCTCGGAAGCCGAAATGCGCGCCGAGGAACTGAAGGACAAACTGCCGGCAACGGTCACGGCTGCTCCCGAAACTTCCGCCACTCCGGGCGCAATGCCTTTCTCCACCCTCGCTGATTCACCCGCTGCCGAACCGGCTGCCACCAATCAACCCTGAGGACACGCATTGAAACTGACTATCATCGGCACGGGTTACGTGGGGCTGGTGACGGGAACGTGTTTCGCCGAGGTCGGCCACACCGTCATCTGCGTGGACAACGACGCCGCCAAGGTGAAGATGCTCCAGGCCGGCGGCATTCCCATCTACGAACCGGGCCTCGAAGACCTCGTCAAGAAGAACGTCGCCGCAGGCCGCTTGAACTTCACCAACAGCACCGCCGAGGGCGTTGAAAAGTCCGACGTCGTTTTCATCGCTGTGCCCACCCCGCCGCAGCCGGACGGCTCGGTGGACATGAGTTTCATCGAACGCGTAGCGCGCGACATAGCCGGTGCGATGACCAGCTACAAGATTGTCGTGGACAAAAGCACCGTGCCCGTGAAGACGGGCGACAAGGTCGCGGAGATCATCAAGCGTTACTGCAAGGCCAAGTCGGAGTTCGACGTTGTCAGCAACCCTGAATTTCTCCGCGAAGGCTTCGCCGTGGACGATTTGATGAATCCAGACCGCGTTGTCATTGGCGTGCGCAGCGAACGGCCCGTGGCGGCGATGAAGGAGATTTACGAACCGTTCAACGCGCCCATCATCGTCACCGACATCAATTCCGCCGAACTCATCAAGCACGCTTCCAATTCCTTCCTCGCGCTGAAGATTTCCTACATCAACGCCGTGTCCGTCCTGTGCGAAGCCACGGGCGCGAACGTCCAGGAAGTCGCCGCGGGCATGGGCATGGACGAACGCATCGGACGCCGCTTCCTCAACGCGGGCATCGGCTTCGGAGGCAGTTGCTTTCCCAAGGACCTCAGCGCGTTCATCAAGATTTCCGAACAGGTCGGCTACGATTTCCGTTTGCTCAAGGAAGTCCAGCACATCAACGCCCAGCAGATGGACCGGTTCGTCAAAAAAATTACCGACACGCTCTGGGTGCTCAAGGACAAGAAAATCGCCGTGCTCGGACTCGCTTTCAAACAGAACACCGACGACGTGCGCTCCTCGCCCGCCATCGAACTCTGCCACCGTTTGCAGAAGGAGGGCGCGACACTGCGCGTTCACGATCCCAAGGCGATGGACAAGGCGAAGTCGTTTCTCAAGGACGTCACCTTCGTGGACAACATGAACGACGTGGCCGAAGGCTGCGACGCCATCGTTGTCGCCACCGAATGGGACGAGTTCAAGAAACTCGACCTCGAACGCGCCCGCAAACTGCTCACGCACCCCATCATGTTCGACGGACGCAATCTTTTTGACGCAAAGGAAATGGAGCGTCTGGGCTGGGTGTACAAGAGCATCGGCAGGTGATGGGAAAACGGAGTGACGGAGCATTGGAGCGATGCAAAAACCCCGGATATCAACGCTCCAGCACTCCAACACTCCAGCATCACCCTCCATCGAGGTCAGCGCCGGCCTCATCTTCCGAGAAGGCAAACTCCTCATCGCCCAACGTCACGCCGATTCACACCTCGGCGGACTGTGGGAATTTCCCGGCGGCAAACGTGAACCCGGTGAAACCTTCGAGCAATGCCTCGTCCGCGAACTTCACGAGGAACTCGGCGTGGACGTGACTGTCGGCGAACTGCTGGAGTCCCTCAATCACGATTACCCCGGAAAATCCGTCTGCCTGAAATTTTTCCTGTGCCGCCTCAACAGTGGCGAACCCAAGCCGCTGGGCTGCGCCGCCATCAAATGGATTCAACGCGCGGAACTGGACGCCCACGATTTCCCCGCGGCTGACGCAAAACTCATCGCGCTGTTGCGCCAGCCACGGTTCAGACATTGGGACCTGTGAGGGCGATTCACAATGCCGTTGGCACCTGAACCGGACGAACTTGCCCGGTTTCACGCGAACCCTGTCGCCGAACGATGCAAAGCCAACTCGCGAACCTTTCGCAGGTCCAGCTTGCCGGTGCCGAGCATGGGGAATGCGTCCACGTAATAAAACGCGTCGGCTTTGGGTTTCCAAAGGTTGGGCAGATCGCTCTGGGCGACCTTCTCAAGACAGGGTTGCAGCCGGTCATCGGACAATTTGTGCAGCACCACGAGGCGTTCGCCCTTCTTCTCGTCGGGCACGCCCGCCACGACAAACGTCTGCTCGGTTGTGCCCGCAAGCTCGTGCAGTTTTTCCTCCACCTTGATGTGCGGCACCATCTCGCCTCCAATCTTGCTGAAACGGCTCAAACGATCCGTGATTTGCAGAAAACCGTCCTCGTCCAGCGCGGCGATATCGCCCGTTGAATACCAGCCGTCGAGCAGCACTTCGGCGGTCTTGTCCGGTTTGCCGAGGTAACCGCGCATCACGTTCGGGCCGCGCACGAGCAACAAGCCCGGCTGGTCAGCGCCTGACGCAGTTCCGTTCCACGGATTGTCCACGTCCACGATGCGGACGCTCACGCCGGGCAGTGGATGACCGATCTTGCCGCGTTTGGCGCCGACCTGGCGAAATCCCGCGGAGCGGAAATCGTGCGTGTTGACGGCGACGGCGGGAGCACATTCGGGGCAACCGTAACCTTCCATCGGGCGGATGCCAAACTTTTCCTCGGTTGCCACCGCCAGTCGTTCGGGCAGTTTCTCGGCAGCCGTCATGACCACTCGCAAACTGCCAAAATCCGCGGGATCGCAGCCGCGTGTGTAGAGTTGAAGGAACGTTGGCGTGGTGAGCAGGAACGTCACCGCGTTGTCGCGCACGAGCGGGCCAACGGTTTTTGCATCGAGCGGGTTGACGTGATAAACCGCGCCCAGTCCCAGAACCGCGGGCAGGCAAAGCGTTCCGGTAAATCCAAATGAATGGAAAAACGGGAGGACACCCAAAAACCGGTCGCGATGCGTCACGCCGAACACTTGCTCCATCTGTTCGATGTTCGAGCCGATGTTGTAATGCGACAGCATCACGCCCTTGGGTTCGCCGGTGCTGCCGCTGGAGAAGATGACGGTGGCGAGGCGGTCCAGAGGCGGTTGAGGGTCGCGGGTTGAGGGTTGAGCGGATGCCAGCGCGCGTTCCAGCAGTGGCGCAGGCAGCAGCCACGCCATCAGAACGGCGATGAGTTTCTCAATCGCCGTGGGAACGCCGGTCTCCTTATCTGCTCGTTCATCAGGAGCGCCGGTCTCCGACCCGGCGTGTTTCGGCGCGTCGTCGCCAACGGGCCGCTCCGGATCTCCACGCTTCAATCCCATCACGTCTTCGATGAAAACCGTTTTGCAATCCACCTTGAGCTTCACCTTTTCCAGAAATGCCCGCGACGTGAGAACGGTTTTGATGTCGCACTGTTGGATGCACGAGGCGAGTGTCTGCTCGGACACGGTGTAATTGAGATTCACGGGCACCTTGCCCAGGAGCATCGCGGCATGATTGGCGAGCGCCCCGGGCACGGACGGCGGCAGCAGCAGGCCCACCATTTCCTGGTCCCGCCAGACAGGGCGCAATCGTCGCGCGAGGACGATTGCTCGTGTCAACGCTCCGATGAAATTGATCCGCGCCGACTGCGGATCGACCATCGCGAAGCGGAACGGATGCACTCGCGCAGTTCTCACAAAGGCGCGCGGCATCGTCATCATCCGGTCGCGCCGATGCGACCATGCGTCCGCCATCAATTCCTGAACGGCCTGTCGCACCTCAAACGGTGTCGCCGTGCGCGGCATGGGCTTGCCGAAACTGACAGTGACGGGGTACGGGAAGCGCCTCGGCCATTTCCAGACGAACCGCCGTTTGCTGAAACTGAAGATGCTGCCCCAAACTCCGTCCAGCGCCACGGGCACAATGGGCGTGTTGTCCAGTGCCGGATCCTTCATGATGCGCTCGAAACCCCGTCGAAACGGCAGCATCCGACCGATGCGCGTGATCTGGCCTTCGGCAAAGATGCAGACGATCTGCCCGGCTTTCAGTGCGTCCGTGGCGGCTTGAAGCGACTTGATCATCTCGCGAGGACGTTGCTCGGATGAAATGGGAATGATGCCCAGCACGCGGGCGAACGGTTTGACGTAGGGCAGATCGTAAGTGCCCTTGTACATTATGAACCGCACGTGCCTGTCCGTGGAGGCGATCAACAGCAACGCGTCCACCCACGAGACGTGATTGGAGACAAACAGCGCGCCGCCTTTTTCCGGAATGTTGTCCCGTCCGTCCACCCGCACGCGGTAGCACGTTCGCGTCACGATCCACAACATCAGTCGCAGCAACGAATCCGGCACGAGCTTCACCACATAAATCGCTCCCGCTGCGGTGAGAATCGAGGCGAAGAGAAACACTTGTTGCGGCGTCAGCCGAAACACTCCGACCAGCAGGAAATAGACGCCCGACGCGGCGAAGATTCCGATGAACGACAACATCGCCGAGGCCGCGATGACACCGCCCTTGTTGCCCGCGTCGGGCCTGTGCTGGATCAGCGCGGCGATGGGCACGTTGTAGAAACCGGCGGCGAAACCCAGCAAACCGAGATTGACCGCCACGGAGCCGAACGTCAGTCCGTCGCGCGCCAGCAAGGCTCCAAACACCGTGAGGCCCGCCGCGCCCAGCGGGATGAGTCCGTATTCGATCTTCTTTCCGCTCAAATATCCCGCCGCCACGCTGCCCAGACCGATGCCGATGGCCAGTGACGCTTGCAGATAACCGCTTTGAGTGTCGTTGAGTTGCAGGAGGTCTTTGCCGTAGAACAGAATGGTCGGTTGGTACAACGCGCCCAGAAACCACAGGAACGTGCTGCCGACAACGGCAAGGAACAACACGCGGTCGGCGCGGATGATCCGCAACTGCTGCCACAAACCGGCCAGTGGATTGGGCTGGAATTTCTTCGTCGGATTCGCAGCCGGCACACGGCTGATGCCGAGACTGGTCAACGTGCCGAGCATTGCCAACGCCACGAGAATGACACCCGACCACGCCTGGTTGCGGCCAAAGGCATCGGACAACATTC
>DAOLDN010000297.1:0-5100 GCA_035327385.1 Verrucomicrobiota bacterium
CAGTTCTTCCCGCGGCTACAGATTTTTCGAAACTGCTCGAGACATTCCAAAAATAAAACCCCCCTCCCCGCCGAAACGGGGAGGGAGTGAGCTCGTTGTTACTGCGGTTGTGTCTCGAAACTTACGGCGTGATCAACACGCGATAGAACTGCTGCGCGTTGGATCGCGTGGGCGTCACGTAGCTGACGGAGTTGCCGTTGCCCGCGATCGGCGCTCCGACATTTTGCCAGCCGCCGCTGAGATCGCCAACAGACTGGATTTGATACGTCTTGCCGACCTGGGTGTTGAACACGACCTCTGCGGCAGTGTAAATGCGGACTTCTTCGCCGCCTGCCGCGATGTCACCGGCGTTGGCCCAGACGACACCGTCCGGCAGGACGACGCCCGCCACCCACGGATCCAGGTTCAGAGCGTATTTCAACCAATTGGGCACGCCGTCGCCCGCCGGTGAAGCGTTGGGAGCGGCGTTCGGACTGTTGGGTGAACCAAAGTATTGCGTCTGCCATGTGTCCGGCAGGCTGTCGCTGTTCCTGTCATCCGTCAGGTCACCGATGGATTCGTTGAGCAGACCCACGGCGTAACTGAGGTTGTGGATGCCGTAGCTGCCGTCATCCAGAACGAACCGGTAGTTGTAGGCCGCGCGCAATTGCGCCTTGGTGTAGGCAGCGGTGATGGAAACCGTCGGCGAACCAATCGGCGGCAACAGGCGGCCCAACCGGTCGAGCAGTCCCTTGACCTCGGTTTGAACGCCTTCGATGACGCCGTCGCCGTCGTAGTCTTTGCGGGGGAAGTCGAACGTGGTGATGTTGCCGTGGCATTGCACGCATGCGTTGACAAGGTGAACGTCGTCGGAGGTGTCATTGGGCGTACCGCCGTCCCAGCCGGGCCTGAAGGTGTGACCGCCGACAATCCCGAGATTGGGATCGTTGCCCGCGACTTCCTGCAAATGACACGCCACGCAGGTGTTTTTGACCACCTCGGCGTGCGTGGAACTGGGAATGACCTTGCCGTAGGTGATGGCGTTGGCGCCGACGAGCATGTCCGTCTGAGGACCGTAATGAGGCCCGAACTGGCCGCTGCCCGCGGTGGTTTCGACATAATTGGTGGCGTCGCGGCGGGCGATGTGGCAGTTCATGCACAACTGGCCGAACCCGCCGTTGGTGATGACGGTTTTGTTGTCCATGAGTGTCACAGAGTCAATCTTGCGGAGCAAATGAGGATTGTTTGCGTCACCGTGCGGGTCGTGGCAGGCGGCGCAGGTGATCGCCTCATATTGTGTGCGTTGCTGGTTCTGCGGTTTGCCGGCGGCAAAGTCCACAAAGCCGTAGGCGGAGTGACAGCGCACACAGGAAGCGCGCGTTTCTCCGGTAGGTGTGCGCGTGGCCACGGCGTGCAGCGAGTTGGCCCATTCGACACCCTTGACGTGATAGGGTTCGGAGTCGTGGCATTGCGAGCAGTCGCCCGCGCTGAAGCTCACCGTGATGCGATTGGTGTTGCCGAGGTTGAAGGCGTGTTCGCTGCCCGCGCCGTGGCAGTTTTCGCATTGAACGTTCGATTTGTTGCGAAGCGAGGCGGGCATGCCCATGAAGTTGCCGTTGGTCAGGGTGGGTGGAAACGTCCAGCCCGTTTGCGCCTGGATGTCATCAAAACCGCCGTTGGTGGCCCCCACCGTGGTGTCGTAGCCGACGGAATGGCATTTGATGCAGTTCTGGCTGAAATGGTCGGTGTTCACTCCGTCCAGCGCGTTGGAGAGAGCGCCCGCGTGGTGCGTCTTGGACCAGGGGGTGAGCATGTCCGGCAACGTGCCGCCGGCGTGGCAGAGATTGCAGGAGCCGCTGACGCCGAGATATTCCGCGCCGGTGATTTCACGCGTGAACGAGAAACTGCCTCCGTTGGTCTGGATCGTCGCCCTGACCATGTATTGGCCGCGCACGTCCGGCTTCAACAACTGCCGGTCGGCCAGCCGGTAGAATCCGCGGTCGCCCGGATTGTAAATGGGCATGTTCGTCGGCAGCGGACTGGCCGCGAGCGCAGCAGTCGAAAGGACCGGCCTCTGTGTCAGCTCCCATGTTACGCCGAGGATGTTGGACGCTGCGATGGTCGTCCGCACCTGGGCCTCCAGATAAACGGGCTGGCCCAATCCCACGTTGAACAAGCCTCCGGAGGTCTGCGTCGTGGACGGCAGGCCGTAGTCTTTGATTTCCTGCGGTGTCAACGCCCGGGCGCCGATCTGGCCCAGTGCGGTCGGCTGTGCGTGGGATGTGAGCGATATAAAGCCCACGATGACGGTGGCTGCGACCCCCATCAAAAGGGAGCGGAAAGAATTTTGGTTTATCATAAACAGGCCCGTTATGGTTTTCAGAATTCCGGCTTTCTGTGACTCTGCCTGAGAGTCAGTCAAACGGCCCGGCCGGGCTATCCGCCTATTGCCAAAAAACGGCCTTTTATTGACCGGCGTCAAACAACGGCGATAAAGCGTTTGAAACCCCGCAGCAAGACAAGATTGGTTGACGCCCTGACATTTCGAGCTTTCACCCCGCGCCGTTTCATGATTAAAAACGCTGCGACGTGACGATGGATTTTGATTCCGCAACCTTTCCTCTGCGACCGGCGTGGACCGAGATTGACCTCGGCCGGCTGCGGCGCAATCTGCAACTCATCCGGCGCGACCTTCCGCCACGCGTCCAGTTGATGGCCGTGGTGAAGGACGAAGCCTACGGCCACGGAGCGCTGGACGTGGTGCGAGTGGCGCTGGAGGAGGGCGCGAGCTGTTTTGGATTGAGCACGCTGGAGGAGGCTATGGCATTGCGCGACGCCGGAATCACCGCGCCTCTGTTGTTGCTGGGCGAACGGCAGGAGGCCGAACTGTCCTGGTGCGTGGCGCACGACCTGACCGTGTGCGTCAATGAACCCAACACCGTGCGCGCTCTCGCAAAAGTGGCCACGGCCTTCGGCAAACAGACCCCCGTCCATGTGAAGGTCCACACCGGCATGAGCCGTTACGGCGTGCGTTGGGACGAAGCGCTGCCGCTCATCGAACAGATCGTCGCCGAAAAATCTTTGCGGCTCGAAGGCGTGATGACTCACTTCGCGCAATCGGACGAAACGGACAAGACCTTCGCCGACCTTCAGTTCTCACGATTCAACTCCGTGCTCGACGATCTCGCGGCACGTGGAGTGTCAGTCAACACCCGGCACGCCTGCAACAGCGGCGGTTTCCTTGATCTGCCGCACGCGCACCTGGACATGGTGCGCGTGGGCATTCTCACTTATGGAGTTTTCCCCTCGTCAGTGTGCCGCAGGATTCCGGGCATTGAACCCGTCATGTCCGTCAAGGCGCGCATCGCCGCCATCCAGAAACTGAAACCCGGCGAGGTCGTCGGCTACGGCATGCGTTACACGGCCACTCACGAACGACGCATCGCCGTGCTGCCCATCGGTTACGGCGACGGCTTCCCGCGCGTCCGCAATCAGGGAGGCGCGTTGATCCGCGGCAAACGCGCGCCGCTCGTCGGTGGCATCGCCATGGACGCCGTGATGGTGGACATCACCGACATTCCCGAGGCACAGATGTGGGACGAAGCCGTCATCATGGGCCGCCAGGGCAACGAGGAAATCACCGTTCACGACATGGCGAAGTTGAAAAACTCCGTGAGCTACGACGTTCTCACCGGCTGGCGACTTCGTCTGCGCCGCAAAGCGGTGAACGGTGAGACAGCGACGCTTTCGCGCGAAGCCCTTGCCGTGAAATGAAACTCCTCTTCTCCGAGCAGCGGTCGGATTACGACCATTACCAGTTTCCCTACGCCGTGTGGGCGTTGCCGGAGGAGGGCGAAAGTCCGGCGGACATCTTCAACGCGGGGTTTCTGCCCTCGTCGCGCAATCTCGACCGGTTTTACCTTTGCCGTCACGTACGCGTGAACCTGGCAAAATTCAAGCCGTCATCGGAGAACCGCCGCATTCTGCGCAAGGGCGGCGGCCTCGCGGTGAAACTGTTGCCGCGCGACAAATACGATTACACGCCGGAACGACGCCAGTTTTTCAAGACCTACGCGGACATCAAGTTCGGCAAGGACGTGATGACGTTCGAGAGGCTGGACGGATTGTTCGGGTCGCCGATCATTTCGCATCTGCTGGTGTTCACGGATGAAAAGAGCGGCGACGAGGTGGGTGTGGCGACGTTGTATGTGGAAGGCGGGAAACTGGCCTACTATTACTACGCGTTTTACGACCTCAATTATTACGCGCGCAACCTGGGGATGTTCATGATGACGTCGGCGGTGGCGCTGTTTGCGGAACGCGGCTGCCGGCATCTGTATCTGGGAACGTGTTACTCGCAGCCGGCGCTCTACAAGACCCAGTTCGCGGGCGCTGAATTTTTCACGGGCTTCCGCTGGTCCAATAACCTGGACGAATTGAAGTTCATCATCCAGCGCGACAAGAAGCAACCGCACCAACATCTGTTGGAAACGGATGATTACCGCGACGAATTTTACCGCGGCGACCTGGGCAGGGTTGCGGACGCGAGTGGATTCAAAGTCAAACTTTAAGACTTTCTCGTGGAGTGTTTCGCCGGCCCAGCCGCGAAGTTGGGATGTTGCGGATTGACAACCGCTCGCCTGGCGGACGGAACAACGACCAGGTCCATATCTTCCATGGGCACGGTGCCCAGCAGCACTTCGTCTCCCAGAACGACCGCCCCCACGTAACATTCGCGATTCTCGAAACGAACCCGGACCGGCCCGACATAAGGGCAAAGACATCGCTTGCCATCAGCGGTCGTGACTTCCTTTTCCGAGGTGGCTTTGAGTTTTAACTGCAACCGGACTTCCTCGGGGAGACAAAGGAAAAGCGATCCTGTATCAGCCAACGCGTCCAACTCCATGCCCTTGAGTTCGGGGCGCGTGAGATTTTCAAGTGTGATATCAGCCCTTCTCGGGCCAGACCCAATGGAAATCATCCGGTGCGGCGGCCATTTCGCGCACGGTCTGGAAGAAGACGGTCACCTCGGAAAGCAGTTTTTCGCGGGCCTTG
The DNA here is from genome assembly GCA_035327385.1 of Verrucomicrobiota bacterium. Classification (GTDB taxonomy): domain Bacteria; phylum Verrucomicrobiota; class Verrucomicrobiia; order Limisphaerales; family JADLHS01; genus DAOLDN01. Next base: position 5,035 of record DAOLDN010000297.1, read on the forward strand.
ATCCAGTCCTTGAAACCCGGCGTGACGATGAACACGAACTGGTCCTGTTTGTCCTGGGCAAACCCC
>DAOLDN010000298.1:0-5095 GCA_035327385.1 Verrucomicrobiota bacterium
CCGGTCGTCGAAAAGCACCGCGCCAAAACAAACCATGGAAAACTCCGCCGGTATCGGCCCATCAGATTCAACATCAACAATGACAAAACTCATAAAGAATCAATTGCGTGCGTCCAGCCACTTCAGCGCACCGTCCAGATCCGCGAACACGCCCTCAAGTTGTGCTTCAAAGGCCGCATCGAGCAACGTGCCAAACTGCACACCCGGCTGCATGCCCCGCGCAATCAGGTGGCGACCTTGCAAGAGCGGCCTCGGCGCTGAATCACGTAGATGCATCGCTTCCGCCTTGGCACGCAACTCGGTCACGCCCTCGTGAATCACCCGTGGTTTAGGAGGTCGTCCGAAATGATCCGCCGTCATCACCAGGCAGAGTTCTGCGATGGTTGCGGGTTTCAAAAAGTTCGCCAGCCGCCGAACGGACCGGTCGCTGACCGTCTGCAAGTGCGCGAGATGATGTTGCACCAACGGCACGACTCGCTCTTTTATTTCGTTGGGGGCATCAATCTGTGTCAGAAATGCTTCCGCGAGTGGCCCGCCTTGTTCTTCGTGTCCCGGCGAGACAATTCTCATTCGTCCATCCCGCTCGGCCTCGTGCGTCGTTTGCGGCTTGGCGAAGTCATGCGCCAGGACGGCGAACATGAGCTCCTGCCGGGTGGTTGCATTCGCCGCCTGCCACTCGGGTAATTCCGCCAGTGCATCGCAACAATGGCAGGTGTGCGTGAACACGTCGCCTTCCGGATGCCATTCCGGATCTTGTGGCGTGCCGTCCAGTGCGGCGATTTCCGGGAAGTGCTGCAACCAACCGGTCGCCTGCAAAAACCGCAACCCCGCTGACGGTCGGTGGCTCATCATGGCCCACTTGAACCATTCCATCCCCACGCGCTCGACGGCCAGTTCGGGAAACGTCCCCACGATGGACCGGCACAGCTCCACCGTCTCCGGTGCGGGCGTCAGATCGAAACGCGCGGCGAATTGCATCCCCCGCAGAACGCGCAACGGATCTTCCACGAACGCCGCGCTCGTGTGACGCAATACGCGCTTCGCCAAATCCTCTCGCCCACCGAAAAAGTCGAGGTATTCACCCGTGCGCGGATCAAACGCCAGCGCATTGATGGTAAAATCCCGGCGGCTGGCCGCCACCTTGGGATCAATGCCTGGATCAACTTCGATCTGAAACCCTTTGTGGCCGGCCGACAGTTTGGAATCTCGTCGCGGCAGACTGAAGTCCCATTGCCCCCCGCTCTTACCAGTGAATTTAATGACACCGAACGATTTGCCGACTAAATCCACGCGGCCGTGCACACTTAACTGACGCGCCAGTGTTTCGTAATCCACCCCGTAAACTTCCAGGTCGAAATCCTTGTGGGCGATGCCCAGCAACGCATCGCGCACGCAACCACCCACGAGATAAGCTCGGGCCAACGCGGACACATTGCGCAACAATTGCAGAAGTTCGTCCGGCAGTTTCATGAAGTTTGCTTTCGGATCGTTTGCAACCGGACCCGCACCAGCGAATCATTTAACGCGGCGCGCGTTTCGTCGCTCGGCAACTCAGGCAACGGACTGCTGTCGTGCGCGGTCTGCAATTCAGTCCGCAGCCGCTGGTATTCTGATTCGTGGAAGGCGATGTCGGCGTCTTCCAGTTGGGATTTCTCCGGACCGGCAAGTTTGCGCGCTACAAGGTCGGCGACGTAGGGCAGCTTGAACTGCTCATTCATCGTGACGAGATTCGCTTCAATTTCACCCGTGCGCATCAGGTGAATTCCGGTGAGCAAAACGCGATAGACATAGAGCAACGGTTTCACGCGGCGCGGCGATTCCTTCAGAAACAGCTTCCACTATCGCATTGAGTTCATTGAGTGCCTTCGTCAGCGTTTTGAGAGGAGAGGTTGTGACTTTCTTGGCGAGCAATCTCTGATCAGCGGCTGCCAACCCGGCGCGAGCTTTTACTACGCTCACTCGCGCAACTTCGCTCATGCCTTTTCCGACGTGAACCAAATCCGCCCTGTTGATTAGTTGGGCGAGCCGATCAGTTTCGACGGCCTCGACAAGCTTGCGAGCAGTTCTTGGGCTGATCTTGTTAATCTCTGCCACACCGTTGCCGAGGAGAGACAGCCTTGACGTGCGAGTCATGCCTTTCAAAACCGAAACGTCCAGCATTTCTAGTAGTGCCTGCGCCCCGCGCGCATTGATGTCCTTCATGCGGCTCAAGAGCCGAGTTGACGGATCTTGTCCTCAAACTTCGGGAACTCGCCGGCACTGATCAACAAGTCGAGGCGCGCGGCGAGATCATCCTGTTGGTTGCTGTGGCCTACATGGAAGGCATCTTCGCAATGCTGCGCCCACTCGGGCGGAATGCCGAGGTCTTTGCAGACGGCCACAGACGCGCCTTCAATCGCGACCCGGCGACCGAGTTCAGCGTTCACGTTGCGACCTTTCTTCACATTGCGCTGACCTTTACCCGCACCAGTCGGCGTGCGTTCGACGATGGCATTGATGAGTGCGCGGCGAACCGTTTTGTCTGCCACCGCATCCACCGGCAAATCAAGCTGGAGCAAACTCATGGAGCATTTGATGTCCACGCCGACCGGGCCGGGATAAACATGCGTCGGCGAAACGAGCACACAACCCACGGGCGCGCCGTAGCCGGCGTGCGCGTCAGGATTGAGCACGAGATCAGTCACGCCAGGAGCGCCGCGCGAGTTCAAGGCCTGTTCGATGCACTTGGCATCGAAGGCATCGCGGATGGCCGCCGTGCCGATGACGGTGATGGGTTTGCCTTTATCGCCCGGCGCGGGAATGAAGCCGGTGGCTTCGCCTGTGGCTTGGATGACTGGCACTTTAATTTCAGTATTCATGTTTCAAATTCTAAGTCTTCGTTTCGAGAGTGTGCTTCTGGAGCCACTCCACTAAATATTCCCGGGCTTTCCAAATTGTGTCTGCCGACAAATTCTTGCGGACTGACTCATCCAACTCCAGCCAAAGCCGGTGGACTGCCGTTCCTTGCGAGGCGTAGTGACAGCGCCGGACCAGTTCCACTCCATAAGCGTAGCGAGTTAATTGCTGGCAGAATTCAGGATTCAAGCATGCGCTTTCAAGAGTCTCCGCTGTCACAAGTTGGCCGCAATCTTCCGCGAGCAAGTTCAGGCTCAGTCGGCGCAAGTCGTGGGCATTCTGCGTCTGGCGTTGAGCCAACTTCTGTTTATGGCGCCGGCCTCGGACACCGCGCAACCCGGCTACCAACGTGGTTGCGGTGTCGTCCCAATGACGCACTTCCGCGATGCGGAAGGAGGTCTTGAAGAACGACGACAACACATAGGCGAACGCCTGCAGTTGTTCTGCGGTCGGACGCAAGTTCGTAGGAAAGCTGTCGCAACGCCGACGCACCCAATCCTCACAGGTTGCGCCAGTGGCGAAGGGTTCGATTTGCTCCGAACGGAACAGGTCCGGATTGGTGCGGGCGCGCTGCTTCAACCACAAGAGTAGTTGATACGCTTTGCGCTGCACTTCCACTGCCGTTTCGATTTCTTCAAACTTCATCTCGACCTCAATTCTAAAAACAGCGCGACAAGTTTTTGCCGAAACAATCGCTCTACCACTGAGCTACGGCCTCATTCATCGAGACCGACGGGAGTCGAACCCGCGACCGATGTAGTTCCAACGGCATTCGCGCCGAAATCATTCTGTAACCGACGACCGACTAAAAAGACGCGACGACAAGGTTTGGAGAAACATTTTCCGCTGCTCTACCAACTGAGCTACCCCGGTCATTTTTGGGACCGGAGGCCGGATTCGAACCGGCGACCTTCGGATTACATGTAGTTACTCCGGCATTCGTCGCGAAAAACTGTGACGACAAAATTGATGAAACGTATTAACGCGCTCTACCGCTGAGCTACGATCCCATCTGTTGGAATCGGCGGGACTCGAACCCACGACCTCGTCCTCTTTAAGGATGTAGTTCCATCGGCATTCGTCACAAAGTCTGCAAACTGGCGACAAGGGTTGATGAGAATTCTCAACCAGCCTTGCGGTTGGTCGGGCGGAATTTGAATCCGCTGGTTACCAATGTATTCCCACCTGCATTCGCCATAAAAATCAGGAAGCAGCGCGACAATCGGGTGCAAGACAGTTTTCTGAGCTATTCCGTTTGCACGGAACCGGGATACGAACCCGGGGCCTCCCGGCTTTCGCCGGGCGCTCTACCATGTAGTCCTGCGGGCATTCCCGCCGCTTCAAATCTCTCAAAGATCAATCACTGTTCAAAACAGGCCGACAAGTTTTTGCCGAGACTTTACAGTTTGGATGTAGTCCCAGGCGGCATTCGGCCCGCAAAATCTTCTTCCACTCCGCCCGGCCACGTCCGAATTGACGTGACCGGGTATTTCCCCAAACAGCCGCTCACAACTGGAGCGACTCAATCTCACCCACCCAGTGATCGGCACCGAGCCGGCCTTCCGCGAACGCCGCGATGACCTGGAACACTTGGTCGGAAAATCCGCCAATGTTCAAAATGTCCTCGCGTTCCGCCGCCTGCACCGTGGCGTACGGCTGGATGTCAACACACACCAACCGCGCCTGCGGATTGAACCGCTTGAACACGGACCACTGCCGCATCGTTTCCGTGCCGCGACCACCCTTGGCGTCCATCCACGATTCGTTGTCGGAGACGAACACCACCATGTCGCCCTTCGCCTGCTTCTTGTTCAACCACGCGAGCGGCGCGCTGCAGTTGGTTCCGCCTCCGCCGATCGCAGCGAGCTTTTGCGCGTTGGTCATCACACTGTCCCGACCATTCAACTGCACGCTCACCACGTCCGACTCGAACGGAATCACTTCCGCCCGCGGATTCTGGCGCAAGATGGAAGCGGCCACCAAGGCCGCCACATCAATGCACCGCACGGCAGTCGTCGCGCCCACGCGATGACCGGTCACCGGCGAACTCATCGAACCGGACACGTCCGGGCAGACATATACCTTGCCGGCAATGCGCGGCACGTTCTCGGTCGCGACTTCCATCGCGTCCTGCAACGCGTCCCGAATCAAGTTCGGCACGTCACCGCCCGCCGCTTTGAACGCCATCAACAACTGATAC
>DAOLDN010000299.1:0-5051 GCA_035327385.1 Verrucomicrobiota bacterium
GCCAAGAGCGGACAGTTCGTTCCCGAACAGGAAGCACAGGCCGCTCCGCGCGACGACAAGCCCGAGCACGGAGGCAAACATCACTGGCACCGCTGGCTTGAAGCCAAACCCGTCACGTTCTCCGTACTGACGTTCGTGGCCATCATCATCGGCGGCCTCGTCGAAATCGTTCCGCTGTATCTCATCAAGGAAAACGTCCCCACGATCTCCTCCGTCAAACCCTACACTCCGCTGGAAGTGCTGGGACGCGACATCTACATCCGCGAAGGCTGCGTGGGCTGCCATTCGCAGATGGTCCGGCCGTTCCGTTCCGAAACCGAGCGTTACGGCGAATACTCCAAGTCCGGCGAATACATCTACGACCATCCCTTCCTCTGGGGTTCCAAACGCACCGGCCCGGACCTCCACCGCGTCGGCGGCAAATACCCCGACGCCTGGCATTACAACCACATGGACGACCCGTCCAGCACGTCGCCCGGTTCGATCATGCCGCGCTATCCGTGGTTGTTAACGCAGAAACTCGACACCAACGCGCTGCCTTCTCGAATCAAGGCGTTGCGAAAAGTCGGTGTGCCCTATCCCGAAGGCTACGAAAACGGCGTCGCCCAGAAGGAACTCGCCGACCAGGCCAACCGCATCGTTCTCGGCCTCAGTGTCGGCATGGTGGAATCGCAGGCGGACCGCGAAATCATCGCGCTCATCGCCTATCTCCAACGTCTCGGCAAGGACATCAAATCCGAGCCGGCCCAAACCGCGGCTGCACAATGAGAGTTTGAATTATGATCAAAAACGTCCTCGAACACATCGGCGGAGTCGGCGTCTATGGCGTCATCTCCATCTGCCTGTTCTTCATCGTTTTTCTCGGCGCGATCTTTTTCTCGCTGCGAATGAACAAGAAGGACGCCGACACCATCGGCTCGTTGCCGTTGAACGACGGAACGCTCGAACCTCAATCCGACAAATCTCAACACTCCTGAACCTATGAACGACCAAAACGATCCCCTGTTGCTCGACCACGACGCCGACGGAATCCGTGAACTGGACAACAACCTGCCCCGCTGGTGGGTGTGGCTGTTCTACATCACCATCCTGTACTCGATCGTCTATCTCGGTTACTATCACGTGTTTGCAACGGACAAAACCTCCGCCGCCGAATACGAAATCGAGAAGGCCGCCGGCGACAAGATCAAGGCTGCGACGATGGCCAGATTCGAGGGCACGATGAACGCCCTTGTTCCCGGCACCGACACCGCGGCGCTGGAACAAGGCCGCCAGACCTATCAGATGCTCTGTGCCCCGTGCCATCGTCTCGATGGCGGCGGCCTCGTCGGCCCGAACCTTTGTGACGATTACTGGATCCACGGCTCGAACTTCGTGGACTCCGTACGCGTCGTTTGGAACGGAGTTCCGGAAAAAGGAATGATCACCTGGAAAACCACGCTCAATCCGCAACAGATCCATGCGGTGGCCAGCTACATCTACACCATGCGCGGCACCAATCCGCAAAACCCGAAACCGCCCGAGAACCAGACGCCGGCCCAGACAGGTCCGAGCGAATTCGAATGACTCTGTGAAAGCTCCAAACTCCAACATCCAACATCCAGAGAAGCTCCAAGCTCCAAGCTTCAACGGACGCGTTGGCAGTCGCGCGGTTTGGCGTTTGGTGTTTGGTGCTTGGAATTTCTCTGGAGCTTGGAGCTTGGAATTTGGAGCTTCTCCAGGGCTTGGAACTTGGAATTTGGAGCTTTGAAATGGTCGCTCCACAAGACAAGAAGCCGGACACAGCCGCGCCCCAAGAAGGCGTGGTCAAATCCGTGGACTGGTCGGACTACCGCGACCATCTCGCCACCGCCGACCAGCAGGGCAGGCGCATGTGGATTTATCCGCGCAAACCGCGAGGACGATTCACAAACGCCCGCACCTGGTTGAGCTGGTTGTTGCTGGCGGTCATGTTCATCGGACCGTTCGTCCGCATCAACGGAAACCCTCTGCTCCTCATCAACATCGTTGAGCGCAAATTCGTCATCCTCGGACAAATCTTCTGGCCGCAGGACATGATCATCAGCGCCGTGACGGTGCTAGTGTTCTTTGTCGGCATCGTCGTGTTCACCGCGGCGTTCGGTCGCCTGTGGTGCGGCTGGACCTGCCCGCAGACCGTCCTCATGGAAATGGTCTTCCGCAAGATCGAATACTTCATCGAAGGCGACGCCCACGAGCAACGCGCGTTGAACAAGTCGCCCTGGACGCTCCGCAAAACATTCAAGAAACTGTCCAAACACGGAATCTTCCTCGCCCTGTCCTTCATCGTCGGCAACACGCTGCTCGCCTACATCATCGGTACGGAACAACTCTTCGCCATCGTCACGGACAATCCCATGAACCATCTCGCGGGGTTGACGTTCATGATCCTGTTCACCCTGTTGTTCTACGGCATCTTCGCCCGCTTCCGCGAACAAGCCTGCACGTTCATCTGTCCCTATGGCCGCCTGCAATCCACGTTGCTCGACGAAAACTCCATCGTCGTCGCCTACGACTATAAACGCGGCGACAAACGCGGGACACTGCGACGCTCGCAATCGCCGGACGAACGCAAGACATCCGGTTTCGGCGACTGCATAGACTGCCGTCAGTGCGTGACCGTGTGCCCCACGGGCATTGACATCCGCGACGGCACGCAGCTCGAATGTGTGAACTGCACCGCCTGCATTGACGCCTGCGACTCCGTCATGGACAAGATCAAACGCCCGCGCGGCCTCGTGCGTTTTGCGTCGCTCAATGGCATCGAACGCGGCGAACGTCTGCGTGTCACTCCGCGCCTCGTCGGTTACATCGTCGTGCTGCTGGCGCTCATCGCGCTTTGGGCCGTTCTTGTGTTCACGCGTTCCGATGTCGAGGCCACCGTCCTGCGCGCCCCGGGCTCGTTGTTCCAGGTCATGCCCGATGGACGCCTCAGCAACCTTTACACGGTCAAGGTCGTCAACAAAACCTCGCGCGAAATTCCAGTGGAACTCAGGCTGGAACATCCCCCGGGAGAATTGACGGTCATGGGCGGTCAGATCGTCGTCGCGCCGCAGCAGCTCGCTCAGAATTCCGTGCTGATACAACTGTCGCCCGAAATGGTTCGGGCAGGCCACGTGGACCTGGCCATCGGCGTCTATGTCGGAGACAAGCGGATTGAGACCGTCAAATCCGGCTTTATCGGTCCTAGAACACTCGCCAAATGAACGCTATGAAAACCCCCGGCCCCAAACGCAACCTCTGGCCCTTCGGCATCATCCTCGCCTTCGCCCTGTTCATCCTGGGCACGACGGCGCTCATCGCTCTGGCCTGTTCCGGCGTCAAAGACGATCTCGTGGCGACCGATTATTACGAGCGCGACCTTCGTTTCCAGACCCGCTTGGACAGCCTCAACCGCGCGCAGCGGCTGCCGGACGGCGCATCCATCGCGTTCGACGCCGGACAGCAGGTCATCGTCATCACATTGCCGCGTGAACACGCGGCGCGTTTCACGCAGGGCAGCGTTCAACTCTACCGCCCTTCCGCCGCCGAACTGGATCAACAACTCGAACTGCATCCCGACAACGCCGGCGTGCAATCGCTGGACGCGGCGCAGCTGCGTCGCGGCCTGTGGAGGGTGAAAGTCGTGTGGACGGTCGCCGGCGAGGAATTTGCCGTGGAACGAAGCGTGGTGGTTGGAACAAAGAACTCGTGATGCTCTGGACGGCGTTCATCCTGGGATTGTTCGGCAGCCTGCATTGCGCCGGCATGTGCGGGCCGCTGGCGCTGGCGTTGCCATCCGCGGGCGCGGGCGCGGTCGGCTTCGTTGCCGGACGCGTGGCCTACAACTTTGGACGCATTATCACCTATTGTCTCATGGGAATCGTTTTCGGCCTCGCCGGTCAGACGTTTCTGATGGCCGGAGTTCAACGCTGGGTTTCCATCGCGCTGGGCGCGCTGTTGCTGGTGGGATTGTTTGCGTCGCGCAAAATGTCCGCGTGGCTGCCGGTGACGACACTGGTCGCGCGCCTCAAATCCCGCATGGCTTTTCTTCTGCAACGACGGTCGTTCGTGTCGCTGCTGACGCTGGGATTGTTGAACGGCCTGCTGCCGTGCGGACTGGTTTATGTGGCCTGCGCGGGCGCGACGGCCACGGGCGACGCCCGCGACGGCGCGCTATACATGGCGGCGTTCGGTGCGGGCACGGTGCCGATGATGCTGGCGATGAGTCTTGGCGGAAGGATCATTCCCGTTCCGTTACGATTGAAACTATTGCGCGCCGTGCCGGTGGCCGTTTTTGTCGTCGCGTTGCTGCTGATACTGCGGGGCATGTCGTTGGGAATTCCTTACGTCAGTCCGGACTTGTCCGCTGCCCAAGGCGCGGGTTGTTGTCATCATTGATTTCCGTTCCTCGCGCGATTCGACGTTCGCGCGGCTTGTCCCGCTGACGGGAAAGGTGCACAGTGGGCGCGTGCCCGGCATGAACCTCGCAACGATGTCTTCCCTTGCACGCCGTCCGTGGCGGAGCGGACTGGCGGTGTTTTGCGCGTCGTACGTCTCGTTGATGGCCGCGCCGGGACAGACGACGGGCGATTACCTGGTGGATGTCTGGACTCGCGAGAACGGCGTGCCGAACACTTCAGTGACGGCGCTGGCCCAGACGCCGGACGGTTATCTGTGGGTGGGCACTTACAACGGACTGGGGCGGTTTGACGGAGTGCGGTTTGTGACGTTTGATCCGGAGAACACGTCGGCACTGAAGCGCGCGCGGGTGCGGCGGCTGTATCTGGACGATGGCGGCACGCTTTGGATCAACACGCTGGACGGTTCGCTGACTTCCTACAAGGACGGAAAGTTCACCCTCGAATGGCACGAGAAAACCGAGCTGCCAGACAACTGGGTGACGATGGTTTCGCCCGATGCCACGCGCCCTGTCTTTCTGCTGAGAACCGGGGAATTGATCCGTCGCAAACCTGACGCGCCACCTGCGGCCGACCCCAACGAAAGAGGGGAAGTCTTGCGACCGCCCGGAGCGGACGCTGGAGAAGTGGCGG
>DAOLDN010000300.1:0-5041 GCA_035327385.1 Verrucomicrobiota bacterium
TGGCCGTGGAGCGGACGCTCAAGGCCGGCGGGCCGGTGAAGATGGCCGAAGCGTTGGACGAGGCGGAAACGGAGTTGCAGGAGCAAAAGCGGTTGGCGGAGGCCGCACTCCGGGCGCGGCTCGTGGCGACGGCGCGGTTCACGACGCAGTCGGTTGATCCGTTTGATGTGCTGCACCTCGACCCGGTAAAGCCGCGCGGCTGGGACAACGTGAAGCAGCTCACCGAGAAACAGCGGTCGCTGCTCGCCAAGCAGGGCATCAATCCCGACGGGATTTCGTTTAGCCAGGGCAAGCAATTGATCTCGGAAATCTTCCGGCGCTGGGATGGCAAGCTGTGTTCGTTCAAGCAGGCGAAGGTGCTGCGCAAATACGGTTACGACACGAACGTCAGTTTCGCGGACGCATCGGCGACGATTGATGCGCTGGCGCGGAACAAGTGGAGGAAGCCGGAGGGAAATCCGGCACTGAATTAACCGCAGAGAACGCAAAGAGCGCAGAGATGAACTTACCGATTCCAACAGCGACGCTGGCGCGCTTGAATCCGCACTTGTTCGGAGGTCGGACGGATAGGACGAATCTGACGGCAACGCCGGGAGTGGTGAGAGAGAGCAAATTGCATGAGGAGATTTTCGACGAGTGCCGGCGGCGCGGCTGGATCGCGCTGCACGGTAGCATGGCCGAGCGGACCTGTCGCACCCTGGGCGAACCGGATTTTGTGATTCTGGCAGACGGTGGTCGCGTGCTGTTCGTGGAGTGCAAGTCGCGGACAGGGAAACTCTCGCCTGCGCAAGCCGCGCTGAAGCATCACGCCGAAAAGCTCGGGCACACGGTGCATGTGGTGCGGTCAATGGAGCAATTTTTCGCGGTGGTGAATGGGACGGATGAGACGCAGGCGACGAATGGAGGGGGCGCATGAGTTTCACGCGAGTCTCGAAAACCCACCCGTGCCCGGTCTGCAAGAAGCCGGATTGGTGTCGCGTGTTCGGCGATGGCTGGGTGGAGTGTATGCGGGTGCAATCCGACCGGCCGGCGAAATCCGGCGGCTGGATGTGGCGCACCTCATCCGGCCTGCGGCCACCTTCTCCCCAGCGCGGAGAAGGAGTGAGCAAGCCGCCGACGATCAACGCGACGAAGCTCATGCGGGAATGGCTCGCGGCGACGACGGCAACCGCTCTGGCGGAGTTCGCCGCTTCGCTCGGCGTTTCAACGCCGTCGTTGGCGGCGGTCGGCGCGGCTTACGCTCCGCCACACTCGGCCTGGGCGTTTCCGATGTGCGACGGCTACGGCAACGTGGTTGGCATCCGGCTGCGCAACGAGCGCGGCAAGTTCGCCGTGCGCGGCAGTCGGCAGGGAATCTTTCTGGCATCCGTGCCCGCGCAGAAAACCCTGTTCGTCTGCGAAGGGCCGACGGACACGGCGGCGGCCGTCGAGCTGGGGCTGTTCGCCGTCGGCCGCCCGAACTGCTGCTGCGGCGGTGCGGAGATCAAGGTTTTCGCCCGGCGTCAGGATTGCCGCCGGGTCGTCATCATTTCCGACAACGACAAGCCCGGCCTCGACGGGGCGCGCAAGGTCGGCGGCGAACTCAAACTGCCGTTCGCGGTGTATGTGCCGCCGGCCAAGGACGTGCGCGAGTTCGTCCGGCTCGGCGGCACGCACGCGATGATCGAGAACACGCTCAAAGGATTGATATGGCAAAATGGATAAAGGTCGAGACCCACACCCCAGACAAGGCTGAATTGCGTCATATCGCGCGCCGGTGTCAGTGCAGTAAAGCGGATGCGTTTCTGGCGTTCTTCCGGCTGTTCGTCTGGCTCGACGAACAGACCGAGGACGGACAGGTGGAATTCTTCACCGCCGCCGATGCCGATGAAATCGCCGGGCTGCCGGGCTTCGGGGCAGCGCTTCAGGAAGTGCACTGGCTCAGGTTTGATTCATCCGGCGCGATCGTCGCGAACTGGGAACGGCACAACGGCAAATCGGCCAAGCGGCGTTGCCTTGATGCCGAGCGCAAACGCGAAGTCCGCAAGCAAAGCGGACAAGCTGCGGACTAGATAAGAGAAGAGGAGATAAGAGGAGAATCTCCCCATAGGTAAGAAAGGTATTTAGATATGAGTAATGAGGTTGAGAAGGTAGTAACAGCAGATAGCAGGAAGGGGCGGCTGCTCCGGTTCTTGTTCAAGCCGCCGCGCCTCGGACCAGTGCCGCCGACGTGGGTGGCAACGGATTTGTCGGGCGTGGCGATCTTCAATCGGTTTGCCGGTCGGCTGGCGAAGTCGCCGCCTGATCTGGTGACGCATCTGGGGATGGTGCGGTCGAACGCCTATTACGACGCCGGGTGTCCGATGGAACTTTGCGACCATGCCGCCGCTCGGGATGTGTGGCGGGTGATCCACCACGATGCCGTCGAGGAGGGTCTATGCCGCTGATGTTTGAGCAACAACCGCGCGAGTCGAACAAGGCGTTCGCGGCGTTCAGCTTGTATTTGAGCCTTGGGCCGGAGAGGTCGCTCGCGACAGTTGCACAGAAGTTGAACAAGAGTGTGACGATGCTGGGGCGGTGGTCGTCGAAGTTCGACTGGCCGTCGCGGGTGGCGGCGCACGGGGCGCACCTGGCTGTCGTCGAACGCGAAGCGGTGGAGGTGGTCGCGCGAAGCAAGGCGGCGGAATGGGAAAGCCGTGAACAGCAACTTCGCGAAACGGAATGGCAGATGCACGAGCGGGCCATCGCCGCCGCGAAGCGCGGGCTGGATGCTTACATGGAGCGCGAGAAGGTTTACGCCAATCTCGCCGACATCGCCCGGATGCTGGAAATCGCCAGCAAGCTCGGTCGGTTGGCGACAGGACTCGGCACGGACGGCGAGCGGCGCAAAGGCGACGATCTGCCGGCGGTGCGTGTCGAAGTCACGGTGGCGCTCGAAAAAATCTACGGGGCGGAAGTTCCGCCTGCCAATGAACCGAAGGTGATCGACGTGGAGGCGAAGCCGGTATGAGCGTGCAACTGTGGGAACGATATTTCGCGGCGGGTCGTCGGGCGGGCTGTCCGAAGGACCAGATGCAACGCTTTGAGCGGGCAGACGTGGTATTGCAGGAGCGGCAGCTCGTCGCCAGCGCGGCGGCGCGGGGGTGCGATAGCCCGGACGGGCCGACAGCCATCGGCTACGGCGGAGCGCGCGGCGGCGGCAAGAGTCATTGGCTGCTGGCGCAGATGGGCGTGGACGATTGCCAGCGCGTGCCGGGGTTGAAGTGTTTGCTGCTGCGAAAAGTGGGGAAGGCCAACTTGGAACACTTCGAGGATCTGCGCCGGAAGCTGTTCCCGGATCTCGGTCACGAGTTCTCGGCGTTCCGAGGCATCCTCACGTTCAACAACGGGTCGCGCATCATCGCGGGCCATTTCCAGAACGAGAAGGACATTGATGCCTATCTCGGGCTGGAATACGACGTGATCGGAATCGAGGAGGCCACAACGTTGACGGCGCGCAAATACCAGGACATCACGACGTGTTGCCGGACGAGCAAACCGAATTGGAGGCCGCGCATTTATTCCACGACAAATCCGGGCGGAGTCGGGCACGCGTGGTATCGGACGCGTTTCGTCGCGCCGATGCTCGAACGTCGGGAGACGGAGACGCGATTCGTCTCCGCTCGCGTGACGGACAATCGCTGGAACAACCCGGAATACATCCGGGTGTTGCAGGGATTGAGCGGGTGGCAGCGCCGCGCCTGGCTGGACGGCAATTGGGACATTGCCGCCGGCCAGTTCTTCACGACGCTGCGGCGCGAGGTTCACGTCGTCGAGGACTTCGACGACTCGCGGGCGCGCGAATGGTTCTGCGCGATGGACTATGGTTTCGCTCATTACACCGTCGTGCTGCTCGGATGCACCGATGGCGATGGCAGCCTGTTCGTGGTGGACGAACACGCGGAACGGCTTTGGCTGCCGCAACGTCACGCGCCGGCCATCAAGGCGATGCTAGCGCGGCACAAGATCGGGGATAGGAAATTAGAGATTTCAGATTTGAAGCGGTTTGTTGCTGGGGCGGACGTGTTCTCGCGGCAAAGCGACGGCACCACCGTAGCGGCCCAGTACGCCAAACACGGTATCACGTTGCGCCCAGCGAACACGGATCGCTTGAATGGCTGGGCGGAGATCATGACGCGCTTTGGTGACGTCGAGGCGAATATCCGGCCCACGCTATTCATTCACCAACGTTGCGGGCGACTGATTGAAACTCTGCCGACACTCCAACATGATCCAAACCGGCCCGAAGATGTGCTGAAAGTGGATGCTGACGACGATGGCGTTGGGGGCGATGATTGCGCGGACTGTCTCCGTTACCTGGTGGCGACGAAGACGCGGACGGTTACGCAGCGGAAGTTGCGGGGGCTGTAGTCGCTTTCTTGTAGTGTTTGGCGGGACTCCAGCCTCGTGGTAGCCGTTTGCCGAACGGAGGCTTGATCTTCCCCTTTTCCAGCCCGACGACAAACAAGTGTTCAACCATCTGCCAAAACTCGGCTTCGCTCAGGTGTGATTTCATGTCGTTGATGATGCGCGCTTCGACCACGGCTTCAGAATGATTGGTCGGATCAACGAGATGTTCGAAAGAGGGATACATCGAATGGGATGTCTCCAGATCGGGACGCAAGGGAATGTCGCTGAAATACCCGCGGACATGGCCGCTCTTAAGGCATTTGAGGACTGCGTTGCGCTTGCGGTTGCCGACACCGTGCTTTCCAGTCGTGCACCATTTTTCCCAAGGGGTTGGAATCTTCTGATCAGGCATGCCACGAGGATGGCCGAACCCGGCAAGACGCGTGAAGTATAAAGTAGCCGTGAAATCATAACGCGAAGAGTCCAGAGCGCTCGCGCTTTGGCGCGGGTCTGGGTCGGCGCTAGACCCAGTCGCAAAATGGAATCGCCTGACGAGCGCGAGCCGTCAGGCGAAAAAATTTTGCCCGCCGCGAGGGTGCCCGGCGAGTTGGAAAATATGGGGGCTACTGTTTCCGGCCGGCGCAAACCTCGGGCTTGGCGTTCTTGGCGTCGG
>DAOLDN010000301.1:0-5036 GCA_035327385.1 Verrucomicrobiota bacterium
TCATGTTGGGTGTGGCTTATTTCATCTACGGGCAGAGCAAGGTGCCGTTGGCCCCGTGGGAGGTGGCGGCCGCCGGTGCGTGCGTCGCTCTCGGTGCGGTGCTTGGCGTGATGCCGTTCATTCTCGAATACCGCGCCACGTCCCGTTGGATTGATGCCAGCGCGGTTGGTGCCGCTGCCGACAAGATCCGAAACCTCGAAACCATCGCCGAACAGATCCATGGCGCGGCCAATCTGTGGGAAAACGCCCATCTGCAATCGGAAAAGGTTTCCGGAGCGGCGCAGGAAATCTCGGAGCGGATGAACGCGGAACTGAAGGACTTCAAGGAATTCCTCAAGAAGGCCAACGACAGCGAACGCGCCACGCTGAGGCTGGAAGTGGACAAACTGCGTCGCGCCGAGGCCGAATGGTTGCAGATGCTGGTGCGGATTCTCGACCACGTTTATGCGCTGTACGCCGCCGCCGAACGCTCCGGCCAGCAGCAGTTGATCGCGCAGATCAGCCAGTTCCAGAACGCCTGCCGTGACACCGTTCGCCGCGCCGGCCTGGTGCCGTTCGTCGCGGCCGTTTCCGAACCGTTCAATGCCGAGCGGCACAAATGGGCTGACGGCGAAACGCCGGACGAAGGTTCAATCGTCGCGGAAACGCTCGCCACCGGTTTCACATTTCAGGGAAAACTTATCCGACCCGCGCTCGTTCGACTTCAACAGGCGGAGCAGCCGGCGGAAGAACCGCCCGAAGCCCAAACTGCGGAGCAGACGGACGCTCCGTCTGACACACCGGCTGAAGCCGGGGACGATCAATCCGACCTCCCGTTGCAGCCGGCTCAGTCCTGAGGTGATCTGTTCTGTGCTGGAACGCCGGATTTATCCGGCAGCCGTTGGAGTTCAAGCTTCAGCTTGCCCGCCGGCAACGTCCGGCAAGTTCACATCCTTTGTTTCTCCGCGCGTCAGAAAATGCAGCAGACATCGCGTCACCGGCCTGCCGTAAATCCGGCCCAGTGCCAGCGCATAAGTCCTCAACTGCGGCGTGTATTCGCGAGTCCGCTCCCCAATCATTGCCTCCGTCACGTCATCCGTCTTGAAATCCAACAGCCGGATTTCTCCAGGTAAAATCACCGCCAGATCCGCCACGCCTTGAACGACGATGAATTCGCCGGCGGCAGGCGGCACCTTCAGTCCGCACAAAACAAAATCCTCCGGTGTGAATTTCGCGGTGAATGGAATCTCCCGGTGCGCAAACTCCCGGTTGGCCAGAAACCCGCGTCCCGTTTCGCTCTGCCAGAATCTGATCAACGCCGCGAAGTCCAGCGCATCGAATTCCTCCGCAGAAAGAGCGCCTCCGTCGCGCAACCGTCCGGCCTCCCCGCGCAAACCTTCCGCGTCGCCCAGACGTTCCAGTGACGCCAGTTGCAGGAAGCGATGATGCGCCACGCCGACCGCCGCCGCCGACAGTTGGCCGCGCACGCGCGACTTTGCGCCGCGTGGCCGGAAACGGAACAATTCCACCGCGTCACCGGTTTCCTCCACTGCGAAACGCCGACGCAACGCCGTCACGCTGGCCTTCGCCAGTTCGGTCGTTGCGGGCTGGAAGGGATAGTTCCAGTCCAGCCGCGAGCGCAATCGTTCCGGCGCGTCCGCCGGCAACAATTCCTCGCGACGCACCACGATGTCGTCCGCGGCCTGAACGGTTTTCAATTCCGCGAATTCCCGCGCGTGTTCATCGAGGAGTTTCCACGTCAACAAAGCGTTCGCGCCGCTGCGGTCGTCGCGCCAGTCGGCGTCGGTGGTGGCGCGAGGCAGCCACGTCAGCAGCCAGTCCAGATAGCAGCGCGCCTTGAGGACGGATTCCGTGGGAACGGTGGTTTGATGATTCTTCTGCCAGCGCAGATCGTCCGTCTTGCGATTGGCCGTGCCGACGAGGATGAGCGCGTCGCGGGCGCGCGTGAGCGCGACGTACAGCAGACGCAGTTCCTCGCCCCGCAGTTCGCATCGTTCCGCGCGACGCGCCAGCCGGTGCGGCAGCGAGGGATAACTGCCGTTGCCGTCCGGCGGGAAAATCTTCGGGCACAATCCGAGTTGTTCGTTCAGCAACACCGCGCTGTTCAGACCCTGTTCGTTGAAAATCGTTCCCAATCCAGCGACGGCTACGACGGGGAATTCCAGTCCCTTGCTTTTGTGGATGCTGATGAGTTTGACGGCGTCACCCGACGGCGGCGACGCGGGTTGCAGGTCGAGTTCCTCGTCCATCTGCGAACGGACGAAGCGCAGGAAGCGGTAGAGTCCCTGTCGTTGATAGGGGTCGAACTGTCGCGCGAGTTCGAGCAGTTTGCGCACGTTGGCTGCGCGTTCAGGTCCGCGCGCGTCCGCCAGCAGCAACGCCTCGTAATGCGTCTCGTCCAGCGCGGTTTCCAGCGTTTGTGAGAGCGAGGTCTGGCGTGCCAGCTCGCGCCAGCGGTCGAACTGCGAGAGGAACGCGCGCAGTTTCGCGAGCAAATCCCCGCTGACACCGCGAGCCGTGTTGCGCAATGCCGCCAGCGCCGTCCAGAACGGTATTGATTCGCTGCTCGCGCGCAGTTCCGCCAGTTCGTCCGGCGACAATCCGACCAGCGGCGAGCGCAACACCGCGGCCAGCGGAACGTCCTGCAACGGATTGTCCAGCAGCGTGAGCAGGCTCAACAGATCGCTGACTTCGAGACTGGCGAAAAAGCCGTCGCGGGCCGCGCACAACGGCACGCCGGCCTTGTTGAACTCCATGGCGAACGCCTCGGCCCTTCCGTTGGGCGAGCGCAACAGCACCGCCATGTCGCTCCAACTCACGGCGCGAAAACATTTTTCCTTCTTGTCCCAGACCGCGTGGCCCGCGTCGTGCATTTCGCGCAACCGTCTTGCGACCAGCCGCGCCTCGCGTTCGATGGCCAGAAGGTCCGGCGCTCCATTTGCGTCGTTGTCGTCGGTGGAGGGCGATTCATCCCCGCCTCTCGCCGGAGCGTCCGCTTTGCCGATGAGATGCAGTTCCACGACCGGTGGGTCGCCGGGTTTGGCGGCCAGCGGCTGGCGTTGCGCCGCCGCGCCGAACTCCAGCGGTTCGTAAGCCACGCCGCCGGCTTCGGCGCGCATCAATGATGCGAACAGCGGATTGACGAAGTTCAACAACGCCTCGCGGCTGCGGAAATTTTCGGTGAGTGAAAGCGCCGTGCCGTGCGAGGTGTCGGTTTGTTGACCTGCGCTCCATTGTGTTTGGTACGTCTGAAAGATTTTCGGATTCGCCAGACGGAAGCGGTAAATGCTTTGTTTCACGTCGCCGACGAGAAAACGGTTTGACGCAGCGCCTTCGCGGCTCAAAGCGGTCAGGATCGCGTCCTGCGCGGCGTTGATGTCCTGGTATTCGTCCACGAAAACGTGCGCCAGCCGCGCGCGCCACGCCGCCGCGATGTCCGCGTCGCGCAACAGCGCCAGTGCGCATTGTTCCAGGTCGGCGAAGTCCACACCGCCCAGTTCGCGTTTCTTTGTCGCGAACGCTGTCGTGAATTCCCGCGCCACGTCCACCAGCGCCGTCATCGTTTCGCGCGCCCAATCCCAATCTTCCGCCAGCGGATCGTGTTCATCTGTGGCGGACAGCGCGCCCAGGTATTCCGCGTCGGCAAAGAATTCCTTGATGAGATTGCGCACTTTGGTGACGGAGCCTCTCGGCCAGTTTTCGTCCGTGGCGTCGGCTTCCAGCACGGATTGCAGGGCGGCGTGCGCGTCGGCTGAAGCGGGGGCGGGCGGCAACGCGTCCAATGCGTCGCAACAGAGTGTGATGGCGGGAACTTCGTCCATCTCGAAACCGCCGTTCAAGACCGGCAGCCATTCGTCGCGCCAGTCGGCCACCGCTTGCGTGAACAGCGCCCGCCATTCGGTCGGTTCGACCGTCGCAAAACGGGAGCGTTGTTCATCGAGCCAGCCGGCGGGATCGGGAAGCGATTGCGCGTAGGCGTGGATTTTCAGGATCAGCGCGCGGATCAGTTCATCCGAGCCGCGTCCGATGTCGCGGATCAGTTGCCGCACCGAGGCCGATTGAGGGTTCGCGCCGTTGTAATGATGTTCAAAGATTTCATCGAGCGCCTCGCGTTGAAGCGGGATGGTTTGTCGCTCGTCGAGAACGCTGAATTGAGGGTCGAGGCCGAGCTGATGGAAATGTTCGCGGGCGAGCTGGAGGCAGAAGCTGTGGAGCGTGCTGATGCGCGCGGAGTCCAGCAGTGCGAGCTGTTCGGCGACGTGTTCGTTGCCGGGCTGCGCGGAGTGGGCTTTCAACAATTCCTCGCGCAACCGGGCGCGCATCTCGGCGGCCGCCGCTTCCGTGAAGGTGACGAGGAGGATGTCATCCAGGGGGACGCGTTCGTCTGCGATGATCCGCAGGCAACGAGCGATGAGCGTGTGGGTCTTGCCCGTGCCAGCGCCGGCGACGACGAGCAGGTTGCCGCGTCCGTTGATGGCGGCGGATTGTTGTTCTGTGAAGTTGCTCATTCGGCCTTCGCTTTTCGTTACTTCTGTCCGGATTCCTTCGCGGGCTTCGGCGGCGGGCGCAATGAACGGAAGGGCTGCGTCCACGGATCGAAACGGCAAACGGACCGGAATTCGCAGTAGTCGCAAGCGGTTTCACGTCCGATGCGGAACGGCTGTGCGGCGATTTCGCCGCCGAAAATGCGGCAACCGAACTCGTGCAGGTGCGACTCCACGGATTCGCGCAACGCGTCGAATTCATCCCGGGGAAGGGCGTCGTTGCCGCGTGCGTTGAATGTGCCGTCGCGTTTTTTGGAATACTTGAACTGGTCGCCGGAAGTCTGGTCGCGATTGTCGAAACGCGCGAGTTCGTCGCCCAGAAACCGTCCGCGATGTTGATACCCTGTGCGCCGGGCGGACGCGTCGGTGGAGCGGGCGTCGTCGCGATTGGAGGACGTTGTGGCCTGGCCGTTGAGCGGAATGAAGAACACACCGGCGGGCGAAAAGGTTTTCGCTCCGAAGAACCGTTCTGTGTCTCGCAATTTTTTTGGC
>DAOLDN010000302.1:0-5033 GCA_035327385.1 Verrucomicrobiota bacterium
TTGAACGTTACTGAACGGAATTCCAACGTGACCGTTCCGGCGTCTGGTGGAAACACGCCTGCGAGAATGTTCATCAGTGTGGACTTGCCTGCGCCGTTCTCGCCGAGCAATGCATTGAGCCGGCCACGTCGCACGGTGAGGTTCACGCCATCCAATGCCCGCACGCCGGGGAACGACTTTGTTATGCCGCTCGCCTGGAGCAGCACGTCGTCGGGGGGTGGCGTGTTGGCGCTCATTGGGATTTAACAAGAGGGAACAGATGGAACGGAGAAACACCTTGCTGTAGCAGCGGACGTGAGTCCGCTCCATCTGAACTGATGAGTCAGAGCCGACTCACGTCGGCTGCTACAAGGATTTGGGAGTTTGCTCATCTCCGTTTCCTCTGTTCGCTCCTGTTCAACGCTTTCCTTCCTTCACCTCGATCGGCACGACCTTGAGCGGCTTCAGATCCATGTCTTCGTCGCCGACTTCGGCGCAGCCGACGAAATGGATGTGGCTGCCCACTTTCGCCATCTGCTGCAACTGTGGCAGCACGTTGGTTTCAACCATGCTGTTCAGCGCGGCGGATATGTCGTTGAACTCCTGTGCATTTGGATAGGTGCTCGGCTTGATCAATCCCGTGGCGTCGCGCACCGAGTTCCCGAACACGAACCCCAGTTCAATGATGATCTGAGGTTCGTCACCCTCTGGTCGGGACGAGATGCCGATGCCATTCTCATCCACGCTGACCACGCGTCCGTCGCCGCGCAGGAAAAGGTAATACGAACTGCCCACGCCAACCGTGCGGCCAAAGTGTTCACGCACGGATTTCGGATCGGCGGCGATTCTGTCCAGCACGGCCACTGCGTCGTCGGCATCGTCCGTCGCGGGCAGCAACGTCTCTGTCCAGAACTTTTCGGCAAAGTTCGCCGCGTTGAATTGCTGGTCCGCCTGCGCTTCACGCACCGCTTTGAGCGAACGGACGTGAAATGGCGGAAACGCCCAGCACAGAACGGTGAGCGCGACCACGCCAACGATTGCTGGAACTGTCTTTTTCATTTCAGATGAGCAAACGCTGGAGGCAGTTGCAACGGTCCGGATCTCTTTGTTTCCGCCGGCTCAATTCTTCCTGCCGTAGTCACCATACTTGCCCACGTTATCCGGTGTCACGAGTTCCACCTTCACGGGGATCTTCTGGGCAAAATCACGTTTGCCCTTGATGTACTGGTCGGCGTATTCAGCGGCTTTCTGTGCCATCACTTTGGGAAATTGCATTCCTGTCGCAGCAATCTTCTTCTCGGCAATCAACTTCACGACATCATCCGCGCCGTCGAAGCCGAACACTTTCACCTTGTCCGCCTTGCCCGCCGCCACCAACGCCTGATATGCGCCCATCGCCATCGCGTCGTTGCCGCAGAACACCGCGTCGAGATCGGGATTCTTTTGCAGGATGGACTCCATCACTTCCAGCGCTTTTGCGCGGTCGAACTCCGCCGTCTGTTGGGCGACCATTTTCAGGCCGGGGAAACGGTCCACCACGGAATGGAAACCCTTCGAACGATTCCAGGTGTTGTTGTCACCGACGAGACCGAGCAACTCGGCATACTTGCCTTCCTTGCCCACAGTCTTGACAAAATACTGTCCGAGCGCGACACAACCCGAGTAGTTGTCCGAGAGCATCTGCGCGGTGGCGGCGTTGGTGGAATTGATTTCGCGATCAATGCAGAACACGGGGATGCCCGCCTTCTTCGCCTTGAGCACGTTGGCCACCGAGCCATCGGCGTCGGTCGGGTTGAACAGGATCGCCTTGTAACCGCCGGCGATGATGTTCTCGAAGCTCGATGCTTCCTTGGCCGTGTCGTTCTGCGAGTCGAAGATGGTGGCGTCGTAGCCGAGCTCAATGGCGCGGGCTTTCGCCGATTCGGCGAGCACGACGAACCAGGGATTGTTCAGCGTAGAAACGACGACGGCGACTTTTTGTTTCGCCGAGTCTTGAGCGGAGGAACATTGCGCGAACAGGATTGCCGCCGTAGAGATCAGCAAGGCGGAGAGGAATTGGAAGCGGTTTGTTTTCATTTTGTTTTCGTGTGGTTCGTTGTTGATTACAGGACTCTCTTAACGGCGGCAAGCCAGCCGTCGTGATACTGTTTCGCGATGGCCGGCTTCATCCTGGGTTTGAAGGTTTGTTGTCCGTGCGGCAGTGTGGCCAGTTCCTTCAGCGACCGGCAGATTTTGAGGCCCAGCAATCCATTCATTGCCGCGCCCCATGCGGAACTTTCCGCAACATGCGCGACCTTCAGTTCGGTCCGCGTCACGTCTGCGGTGAACTGCATAAGAAAACCATTGCGGGAGGGCTTGCCATCGGCGTGGAGTGTGCGCAACGGAACGTCAGCCTCGGCCTGCATCATGTCCAGAACATCTCGAATCTGGTATGCGATGGACTCCTGGGCCGCGCGCACAAAATGTTCGCGTTGTGTGAAGGCTGTCATGCCCAGGAAAGCGGCGCGTGCAGCGGGAGCCCAATGCGGGGCACCCAAACCTGCGAACGCCGGCACCAGATAAACTCCGCCGTTGTCCGTCACCTGTCCGGCCATTACTTCGACTTCCCCCGCACTTTGAATCATCCCCAGTTGATTTCGCAACCACTCGATCGTCGCAGCCGAGAAATTGATGATGCCCTCGAACGCATAGGTCGGTTTGCCGTGCAAGACCCACGCCAGAGCCGTCACAGTGCCTTTGTGGGGAATTCGCAACTTGTCGCCGATGTTGAGCATCACGCTCGTGCCTGTGCCGAAGGTTGCCTTGACCGAGCCTGGCTTATAGCAGCGCTGGGCGAAGAGCGACGCCTGCGAATCACCCATCACACCCACGATCGGCACGCGCTTGGGTAGATTGCCCTTTGCATCCGTCTCACCGAACCAGTCCGAACTCTCGCGCACTTCAGGCAGGGCGCACATCGGTACTTTGAACAGGGCGCAAAGGTTCGCGTCCCATTTCAGCCTGCCGATGTCGAACAACAATGTGCGGCTGGCGTTGGTGAAATCCGTGGCAAACACTTTGCCCCCTGTGAGCCGATGAATAAGGTAGGTGTCAATCGTGCCGATGACAGCGTCACCGCTTTTGAGTCTGGCGGCAATGGACGGTTTGTTCTCAACGAGCCAGCGTATTTTTGATGCGGAGAAATAGGCGTCAATCTTCAGCCCTGTCTTGCGGCGAACCCGGTTCTCGTGACCTTGTCTGGCCAGTTCGCTGCAAAGGGCGTCGCCGCGCCGATCCTGCCAGACGAGTGCATTGTACAACGGCCTGCCTGTCTTGCGGTCGAAGGCCACCACCGTCTCGCGCTGGTTCGTGATACTCAACGCCGCAAGCTTGTTGAGCTTGCTGCGATTGCGCCTGGCAATTTCACCGATGGCGGCGAGAACGTTCTTCCAGATTTCCTCCGCATCATGTTCCAGCCAGCCTGGGCGCGGATAAATCTGACGGTGGTGCAATACAGCCTTGTCCAGCACAGTGCCCTCTCCGTCGAATAGAACTGCTTTCGTTCCGGAAGTGCTTTGATCTATGGCGAGGATCAGGCTCATATCTACTCCAGAAGTTTCCCCGCCGTTTCGCTCAATCCCTCCATGCTGATGCCGTAGTGGCGGAAAATGTCCGCCTGCGCGCCGGGCACGGTTTCCTCGTCGGGGATGCCCACGATGCGGAGCGGCTTGCTGACGCCGGCTTGCATGAGCGTGGACGCTACCGCTTCGCCAAGACCGCCATGAATCATGTGTTCTTCGACGGTAACGACCGCTTTGCATTCACGGCCGGCTTTCAGGATGGCTTCGGTGTCGAGAGGCTTGACGGTGTGGAGTGACAACACGCGCGCCTGGATGCCCTTTTCCGCGAGTTGAGCAGCGGCGAGAACGGCATGGACGACGGTTTCACCGTTCGCAATGAATGCCACATCGCCGCCTTCGCGCAGCGTGATGGATTTGCCGATCTCAAACTTTGTTTCCGGCTTGTGCAAGCCATACATCGCGGCTTTGCCGAAGCGGACGAACACCGGCTTCGTCGCCTTGGACGCAGCGAGAATGGCCTGACGTGATTCAAAATTGTCCGCGGGAACGATGATGCTGAGGTTGTTGATCGCGCGCAGGACGGCAAGGTCGTGCAACGAATGATGCGTCGTGCCCAGCGCGCCGTAGCTCACGCCGGAACTGATGCCGACGAGCACCGCCGGAACATCCGAGTAACAAACGTCGTTCTTGATCTGCTCCAGCGAACGCGCCGTGAGGAAGCAGCTCGGCGAGACGCCAAACGCCTTCTTGCCGCACGCCGCGAGGCCAGCGGTGATGCCGACGAGGTTTTGTTCGGCGATGCCGACTTCAACGATCTGTTTGGGAAATGCCTTGCCGAACGGCGCCAGCTTGCCCGAACCGCGCGAATCGCTCGTGACGGCGACAATGTTCGGATTCGCCTTGGCGAGTTCTTCGAGCGTGGCGGCGAATTCGTCGAGGTTGGCACGGCCCATCTGCAGGCCGAGCTTTTCCGCCATCGTCTTCGCGGCGGATGTGAACATGGAGGGGGCGGGCGCGCTCATGATTTTGTAGCGCAGACTGGCAGTCTGCTGTGTCGCGGATTGGTAATCCGCAGGTCGCGGACATTGCGGTGCGTCAGCCGACTGCCAGTCGGCGAAACAGCAGGTTGGCAACCCGCGCTACGGTGTGGGCGTGGGATGCTCAGGTTCACTTGGCCGCCTCCTTCAGTTTGGTTTCCGCCGCGTCGAGTTCCGCCAGTGCCTGTTTCAGTTCCGCTTCGCTCGGCACGCCGTGATGCCATTTGGCAACGTTTTCCATGAAGCTGACGCCTTTGCCCTTCACGGTGTTGGCGATGATGAATGTCGGCTTGCCCGGTTCAGGCGGGTCGGTCAATGCCCTGGTAAGTTCCGCGTAGTCGTGGCCGTTCACGATGCGGACGTGCCAGCCGAATGAACGCCACTTTTCATCCACCGGCTCGTTGCTCATCACATCGCGCGTGTGACCGGTGATCTGGAGAGTGTTGTGATCGAGAAT
>DAOLDN010000303.1:0-5028 GCA_035327385.1 Verrucomicrobiota bacterium
GATGTCGAGCAGTACCAGGTCAACCTTTTGTGCGGCGAGCGTGCTCATGGCCTGGCGCGCGTTGTCGGCCTCCGCGGCGACCTTGAGGTCCGGCTCGTTGTCAATCAACTGGGCAAGGCCCTGGCGCATCATCGGGTGGTCGTCCACGATGAGCACGCGTTTGGATTTATCCTTGGCGGGCATTGGCTTTGGACTTCTTCTTCGGTGACGGATTTGGGGCGGAACAGGCGACAGTGACGCCTCCGGCGGCGTTGCGTTCGAGGGCGATGTTGCCACCGATCATTCCCGCGCGCGACTGCATGATTCGCAACCCCATTCCCTTGGCGTGGGGTGTGTCGGTGGCGAAGCCCGAGCCGTTGTCGCGAACGCGCAATTGGACGCGACCATTGGAGTTTTCCAGCGTGATGATGATGCGCGTGGCGCGTCCGTGTTTGATGGCGTTGGAGACGGCCTCCTGCGCGATACGGTAAAGATTGGTGGCGGTGGACTGGTCGGCGACGAGAACGCGGCGCGGACAATCGAACCGGCAGCCGACGCTGAAGATTTTCGCGGTGCCCGCCGACAGTTCCTTCAAAGCGGACATTAATCCGTCGGCTTCGAGTGTGACGGGGGACAAACCGCGAGCCAGCAGGCGGGTGTGGCCGATGGCTTCGCGGACGTGTTTGCCGATTTCGCCGACGCGCTCGGCGGCTTCCTTGGACGCAGGCTCGAGTTTTTGTTCGAGCACCTGCGTTTTGAGTTCGATGCCGGCGAGATGCTGGCAGAGGCCGTCGTGCAGGTCGTAGCCGAATCGGCGGCGCTCGCGGTCCGTGATCTCCAGGATTTCCTTTTCCAGGCGTTTGCGGTCGGTAATGTCGCGGACGAAGCCGGTGAAGATTTTGCGGCCGGCGAGCTGGACTTCGCTGACGGAGAGGTCCATTGGGAAAATCGTTCCGTCTTTGCGACGGCCCGAAACCTCGCGTCCGATGCCGATGATTTTGGCGTGGCCGGTGCGATTGTAGCGCTGGATGTATTCGTCGTGATTCTCGCGGTGCGGCGAGGGCATGAGGACGCTGACGTTCCTGCCGATGACTTCGCGGGCTTTGTAGCCGAAGATTTTTTCCGAGGCGGCGTTGAAGGATTCGATGATGCCACGGTCGTTGATGGTGATGATGCCTTCGACCGCAGTTTCGAGGATGGCGCGCAGGCGGGCTTCGCGGTCGCGCAATTCAGATTTGGCGATGGCGCGCTGGGCCTTGGAGGCGGCTTTGTGGGCCCGGGTCTGCGAGGCGTGGCTGGATTTGAGTTTTCCGATCCACGCGAGCAGTTGGGCCTTTGACATTTTACGATAGTCCTTCATGTCGCGGCTGAAGAAACTATCGGGAAATAACCGGTTCATGCCAATCTCAAAGGGGCGTATTCGCCCGTTGAAAACACTCCGCCGGGCCGTCTGCCCGTGTGGGCGACAGGCCCGGCGTCATGGGTTTGATTGCTGCGGCCGGCATCACCGGCCGACCAGTTGCGCGCGGTATTCGGTGGGCGACTGGCCGAGGATGCGCTTGAAGACGCGGTTGAAATGGGTCAAAGACTGGAAGCCGACCTCGAAGGCAATTTCACTGACGCGCAGGTTGGGGTTGAGGAGAAGGTTTTTCGATTTCTCGATGCGCACACGCGACAGGTAGTCGGTGTAATTGATGCCGGTGATTTTCTTGAACAATTTGCAGAAGTAGAAGGCGCTGGTATTGACAGCTTTTGCGACCTGGCGCAGCGGCAGTTTTTCGGCCTGATGTTCGTGGATGTATTCCTTGGCCTTGGTGATGACGGGAGGTTCGGAGTTTTCCTGTTGAACGTAAATCTGGTTGCTCAACATGCCGAGGTGCTGCGCGAAGATGGTGAGCAGTTTCACGACGGACTCGTGTTGTTTGGGAGGGACGATCTTGGTGGCGAAGTAGGCGCGGCGCAGCGATTCGCGGTCGGCCTCCACACCCCATTCCTCGGCGAGGCGTGCGGTGCGGTCGAACTGTGTGGCGGTGGGTTTGCGGCGAAACAACTGGCCCGTGTGCAGGAAGCCGATGAGACGGTCGCCGAGGCGGACGGGCACCGCGGTGTCGCTCAGTCCGGCAGGGCAGAAGAGAGTCTTGGCTTCGTGGCAGGCTTCTTCGCAAAGGCGTTCCTGCAATTGCAGGCAGGCGGCGCAGGCGCGGCTTTTTTGGGCGAGCAGTGCGCAAAAGGCGTTCTCCTTCCTGCGACCGTGATGGGGCAATTGCCACGTCTCCACCGGGTGCAGAGCGACCGGCAGGCCGGTCGTCTCCGTGAAGGCACGTTCGTATTCCTGATAGACCTTGGAGTGGACCATGGCGTCAATCAGGGCGCGGTTGGCGTTTCCGTTTCCGTTGCCGTTGGGGGCGGCGAGGGTTGAAGCGGCTTTGAAATCGGGCTTTGCAATTGTTGTTTGCATGGCGACAAATTACGGGCATGCCCTGAATTGAACAATTGGGGCCAGGCCTGAAAATGTTTAGTGGGCAGGCTCATGTCAGCTAGGGGAATCCCCTAGCCAACCCGAGCAATGCCTGACGCCAAAACCGGTTTCGCATGCTCCAGTTCAGTCCAAGTGACCGCCACGGTTTTCGGCGACGAATCTTCGGTCGCGCGCTCATTGTTTCCTGACGCAGTTGCCGTGCGCAAAATACGGTCAGAAGTTCCCGCAAAATCCGTGAAGCAATTGCCAAATTCGGCAGAGCAGCGTGCGGTTCGAGGGGAGGAGATTTGAGGGAACAAAGATTCACTATGAACGCAACGCTAGCGACACCCCGGCGCAACCGGCTTCAGGCGGTCCTCCAACACGCCAGCGGCGACAAACGCTTCAAGATTCTCGAAGTCCACATGAAGAAGCATCAGTTCCGGCACGATGCGCTCATCGAGATTCTGCACAAGGCGCAGGAATTGTTCGGTTATCTCGAGGACGATCTGCTGCTGTTCGTGGCGCACAAGCTCAAGCTCCCGCCCAGCCGCGTTTACGGCGTCGCGACGTTCTACCATTTCTTCACGCTCAAACCCAAGGGCGAGCACACGTGTGTCGTTTGCATGGGCACGGCCTGCTATGTGAAGGGCGCGGACAAGGTCATCGCGGCCATCCAGGAAAACGCCAGGATCAAGCCCGGCGAAACCACGCCGGACAACAAGGTCTCGCTGCTCACCGCGCGCTGCATCGGCGCGTGCGGCATTGCCCCGGCGGTGGTTTACGACGGAACGGTCACACCGCGCGCCACGCCGGCGACGGCGGTTGAACAAATCAAAAAGTGGACGGCACAATGACTCTTCACGATCTGCAACAAATCAAGGCGAAGGAACTGGCCTCGCGCAAGAAGATCACCCTGCGGTGCTGCATGGCCGCCGGCTGCATGTCCTCCGACTCGAAGGGCGTCAAGCAACAGCTCGAAAAGACCGTGGCCGAGGCGGGGCTGGAGGAAGAAGTGGAAGTGCGCGGCGTCGGTTGCATGAAACTTTGCTGCGAAGGCCCGCTGGTGCAGGCCGATCCTCAGAATGCGCTCTATATCAAGGTCACGGCGAAAAATGCGCCTTCCATCATCGCCGCGCTCAAGGGCGCGAAGGCCAGGATTCCACAGGCCGATCCGGAGGCGGCCTTCTTTACGAAACAACTCGGCATCGTGCTCGCGAACAGCGGAGTGATTGATCCCGAACGCATCGAAAGCTACATCGCCGTGGATGGTTACCAGGCATTGCACGAAGCGCTCAACGAATCCATGCCCAAAGACGTCGTCGAGACCATGACCCAGTCCGGATTGCGCGGTCGGGGCGGGGCGGGCTTCCCCACGGGCCTCAAGTGGGGCACGGTTGCCAAGTCGCCCGGCGCAAAAAAATATGTGATTTGCAACGCCGACGAAGGCGATCCCGGCGCGTTCATGGATCGCAGCGTTTTGGAGAGCGACCCGCACAGCGTACTTGAGGGCATGGCCATCGCGGCTTATGCGGTCGGCGCGGATCAGGGTTTCATCTACGTGCGCGCCGAATATCCGCTGGCGATTTCCCGCCTGCAACTTGCCATCAGACAGGCCAAACAACTCGGTTTGCTCGGCGCGGGCATTCTGGAGACGCCGTTCAATTTCAACATAGACATTCGGATCGGCGCGGGCGCGTTCGTCTGCGGCGAGGAGACAGCGTTGATGATGTCCGTCGAAGGCAAGCGCGGCACGCCACGTCCGCGTCCGCCCTTCCCCGCCGAAAGCGGTCTCTACGGCTGCCCCACGCTCATCAATAACGTCGAGACCTTCGCCAACGTGCCGCCGATTTATCGCAACGGCCCGGAATGGTTCGCCGGCATCGGCACGGAAAAGAGCAAGGGCACAAAAGTGTTTGCGCTCGCCGGCAACATCAAGAACACCGGCCTCATCGAAGTGCCGATGGGCACGCCGTTGCGAACCATCGTTGAGGAAATGGGCGGCGGCGCTCCCGGCGGCAAGAAGATCAAGGCGGTGCAAACCGGCGGCCCATCCGGCGGCTGTATTCCGTCGCAGCATCTCGACACGCCTGTGGACTATGAATCGCTCGGCAAGCTAGGCTCGATCATGGGCTCGGGCGGCATGATCGTGATGGATGATACCAGCAACATGGTGGACGTGGCGCGGTTCTTCATGGAGTTCTGCATGGACGAATCCTGCGGCAAATGCATCCCCTGCCGCGCCGGCACGGTGCAAATGCACAACCTGCTGGAAAAAATCTTGCAACGCAAAGCCACCGCCCGTGACCTCGCGAAGCTCGAGGAGCTTTGCGACATGGTGAAGAACACCAGCCTCTGCGGCCTCGGCCAGACCGCGCCCAATCCCACGTTGAGCACACTGCGATTTTTCCGCAACGAATACGAGGCGTTGCTCCAGGCCGACACCTTCGGGCCGCGCGGCAACGGTGGGGCGAAAAGAGAGGCGGTGGCAAAATGAATAAGAAACACCTTTTTGGTATTTCGTGTTGCGGCAAAAAATTCACGGACGGCCAATTGCTTGTTCACGCAACACCCCACACGCAAAACGCCTT